>NZ_JASGEX010000173.1:0-16082 GCF_047606085.1 Parafilimonas sp. | reverse complement strand
GTATGAGATGCCCCCGACGCGTCGGGGGCATGACGTGCCAGTGGTTATGTTTTATGCTTGCCTTACTTAATGTAAGGCTGGCAATAAGAATAGATTTGTACTTTGGCAAATCAATGATTGCACATTTTTATCCAGAGAGGAGTATAACAGGCACGGGCAAAGGTTTTTGTGCGGGACAGCTTTTGGTATGAGCGCCTGCGCCCTTTCGTGAAAAACATTTAGGGCTTGAAAATGTTATGCGCCTTTGGCGTAAGCCTTAACAAGGCGTATTGTATTATTTTTATTTAGCAGCCTACTTTTGTAACTTATGGATGCAAAGGCATTTCAGATAATTTCATCATCACTTCCCAACCAGCCGGGCATTTACAAGTACTTCGGCAGCGATAATGAATTATTGTATGTGGGAAAAGCAAAGAGCATAAAAAAGAGAGTAAGCTCTTATTTCAATAAAACATTTACCAGCTATAAAACATACGAGCTTGTTAACCGCATTCACCGCATAGAATTTACCATTGTTCATTCTGAACAGGACGCTTTTTTGCTGGAGAACGCACTGATAAAAGAGTTTCAGCCCAGGTTTAATATTAATTTAAAGGACGATAAGTCTTACCCGTATATCATCATAAAGAAAGAACCTTTCCCGCGCATTTTTCTCACAAGAAAAAAGATGCATGACGGCTCGGAATATCTGGGTCCCTTTACATCTGCCGGAAAAGTAAGGGAACTGATAAGCTTTATACGGCAATACATTCCTTTGCGCACCTGCAAGCTCAATCTTACACAACAGAATATAGAAAGAAAAAAATTCAAAGTATGCCTGGAATATCATTTGGGCAATTGCAAAGGTCCCTGTGAAGGATTACAAACGCCTGAAGACTATACCGAAGGGCTTATGCAGATAAGGCAATTGCTTAAAGGAAATATGACGCCTGTTATTTCAAAATATAAAACCGTAATGCATGAATATGCGGCTAATCTTGACTTTGAAAAAGCGGAAATGATACGGAAAAAAATTGATCACCTTGAAAAATACCAGGCACGCTCAGTAGTAGTAAGCAGGCATTTAACAAATGTGGACGTTTTCAGCATAGTGAAAGAGGCAGATATGGCATTTGTAAACTACCTGATGGTACAGAACGGAACAATCATTCAAACCCATACGGTTGAACTGCAAACCAGGCTTGAAGAAAATGAAGGTGATATTCTTGTTTTTGCTATAGCCCAATTACGGGAAAATTTCAACAGTGCGGCGCCTGAAATTGTAGTGCCTTTTGCTATTGATTATCCGGAAACAGCAACCGTCGTAACCGTTCCAAAAGGCGGGGACAAGCTCAAACTGATCGAACTGTCGCAAACCAATGTACAATATTTCAGGCAGGAACTGAGAAGGCAAAAAACCCTGCACCTGCAGCAGAGCAATGAGGCCCAGCATGCAGTTTTGCTTGAACTGCAGCAGCATCTCGGCTTAAAGGAATTGCCCGCGCACATTGAGTGTTTTGACAACTCTAATTTCCAGGGAAGCTACCCGGTATCTGCCATGGTTTGTTTTAAAAACGGACTTCCAAGCAAGAAAGATTACAGGCATTTTAATGTAAAAACCGTAAAGGGCATTAACGATTTTGCCACCATGAAAGAAGTTGTTTTAAGGCGGTATAAACGCGTTTTGAATGAAGGGCAGCCATTGCCCCAACTGGTTATTATTGATGGCGGCAAGGGGCAGCTTGGCGCTGCTATGGAAAGCATGCATGCGCTAAACCTCGACGGAAAACTTACAGCAGTGGGGCTTGCAAAAAATGAGGAAGAGATTTTCTTTCCCGGCGATACAGCATCCATAAAGCTTTCATGGAACGGCGAAGGGCTTAACCTTATAAGAAGGATACGCGATGAAGTGCACCGCTTTGGCATAACGTTTCACCGTAACAAACGTTCGAAAGGCACTTTTAAAAATGAACTGGAAAACATAGAAGGCATTGGCGAAAAAACCGCAACGCTGCTGCTGCAGCAATTTAAATCGGTTAAGAAAATTAAAGAAGCTTCTTTTGAAGAATTAGAAACGGTTGTAGGCAAATCGAAAGCCGGAATAATTAAGACTTATTTTAATTAAAGGGGGCCGGATGAAAATCCGGCCCCGTTTTAAAATCCAATATCCTATGAAAAACCGTCACAAATGTATGTAACAAGTTTAGTTTTTATCAACTTTTTTTATAATAGGTTCAATTTATTTTTATTAATAGCTCCAGAGCGACTGTTCATAATCAAATATTTTATCCTTGATCTTCTCACCCTGCAGTAACCGGAATAAAGTATTGTTTGGATACACGGCAGACAAAGGCAAATTATAAGGGTTATCAATAGTGGACTGCACAATATAACTGCTGAAAAGCCTGCTTTCAAACAGTTCTTCCCAGGTCATGCCGGCATTCATGTTTTTTGCATTATAAACATTATACTTTGCCAGCGTTGCCCTTAAATCGGGATAATACACCCACCAAACCGGCCTTTCACTGTTGGCTATAATATCACCGGTAGATAATTTATACGGTATTACGGGCGCTATACCAATAATCCTCACGTACAATTTGCTGCTTTCTTTATCAAACACCCATTCTTCTTTCAGGCGGAATTTGTAAATGGAATCCGGGTCGGTGGCCTTGGGGCGCACCTGGTAGCCTTTCACATTGCCATCATCATCATATACTTTAACGGTATCGGCGCCGCCACCAAAAGCATTGATAGCATCATCGGCAGTAATAGGCGTTGTAAACCGGTCGTCATCCCCGCTGAACGCAGTTACAGTTCCGTCTTTTATAGCTTTTAAAAGAATGGAAATAAAGCGCTGGCTGCCATTGTCCTCAACTCCTGCATACCGGAATGTCTGGTTCATTTTTTCCCTTGCATCAATTTCACGCCATACCCTTACTACATAAACGGCATCGTCTTCCCGTATGTTTTCGTAGGTAAGCGGAATTCTTTCCCGTATGAGGTTCTTTTCAAAAACGCCATCGGTGCGCAAAGACATTTTCGTACTGTCCATCAATCCATTGCTGCTGCCTGTGATCACTTCCATAGGCAACGAGGTATCAACGGCCGCACCGGCATTATTATCGGTGCTCCCGTAATTACTCGGGGTATTTCCATTTATGGTTGTATCTGTAGTGTTCCCGTAGTTATTGCCCTGCGTTGCGCTCTGCGGCTGCTGTTCCGTAGAGCCATAATTATTCCTGCGCTGAACAGGCCTTTGTGCACCCGCATAATTAGCTGCACAAAGCGCAAAAGCCAACACCAATATAACTGCAATACGCTTCATAATATTTTAATTAATATAAATTAAATACAATAGGTGGCAATATCCTTGTTCCACCAGGGCCTGCAGCGGCAATGTTATCAATTGTAACCGTAGAACCCGGCTTGCACTTCTCAATCAGGTCTCGTATGGAAGAAAAACTTGCGCCTTTTACATCCCTGAACTGCAATTGCGGGAAACCCGCACCGGTTAATACAATGGTATAGGCGGTTACATTAAATTTCACACCTTCAAATACAAAATTTTCCAGGTCTGCCCGAACGCCAGGCTGTGCCTTAAAATCATTTACACGCATACGGCCGCCCTTATTTATCCCCACTTTCCCAATGGGATCGGGAACATCTTTCACTTTAAATTCAAATGTGCTGGCTTTTCCGTCGGCATTTACGGTTACTACAGCGGGCGTTCCAGCCTTTCCGGGCCGAACAATATATTTGCCCGGGCCTGTTTTTGACAAAGACCCGTTGGTCAGGCTTACAGAAACTTTTTCATCTCCCACATTTCCGCCGCTTACAGTTATTGGATTTTCCAATCCTACATAAAAAACCTTTACCGCATCAGCACTTACACTGGCGCCTGTTGGAGAGCCTACGGTAACAGGCATATCATAAGTCGCCTGCTCCTGTTTGCCTGTGGACTGGTTAAAATAAGAAATCACCACGTGTTTTGTGTAAGAGCCTGCACCACCGGCAGTGAATTTATACTCGGCTACGCCATTTGCATTTAAGGGGGCAGTAGCACCATCAACCGTTACAGTGGGTTTTGAATCTGCATTATAGGCGCCTATACCTGCGGTAAGCGTTATCTCCTGCCCCGGCATAACGTAATTGGAGCTCTGGCCTACCAATGGCTGATAGGTATTGAAAACCTGCTTTACAGCACCTACCTGCTGGTAACAATAGTCCACTATCATGGCTTCACTGTTTTTAACATCATTCTCAAATTTACTGAGAATGGTTACGGCAGCTACAGCCGGTGTCATATAAAAATAAGAAGCTGCCCAGTCTTTCTGATTGGCTTTGTTATTTGTTTTAAAAATAGTAGTATCAATAGGCAACGAAGCCCCAAACCTTTGTTTGGCAGCAGGATCATCAATCAGGTTCAGCAGGTCTGTTCTCAACCTGCCCAGGGCCAGATGCAATGAATCGCCGGCTTTGCCGGGGTCTGTCATTACCCGCGTGGGCGCTTCCAGGTCGTCTTCCTTAAATGTACTGTCTTTCGGGTTCCAGTCTGCCGCGCCGATTACCCTTGTTTTAAGCCCCCTGATGTATTCTATCATCAGATCAGACATCTTTTGCGCCTGCTGCGCTTTGGGCATCCATTCGCTGGCCCTCGCCTTGGTGCTTTCATCATTCATTGCCGCAGAAAAAGCGGCAAAAATGTTCTTGTTTTTCTGATCCAGCGTTGCGCTGGCCGCCGTTAAACTATGGTCAACTGTTTTAAAGGCATTTAAAATCTCTGCCGATACATTCAGTGCCAGCAATGCTGTAAGCACCAGATACATCAGGTTGATCATTTTTTGCCGTGGCTCTTTAGGTAATGCCATAAAAGGTCAATATCGGTAATTGTTTTAAGTTTTAATTATTGCTATGCTTTTACACCCTGCATGGCGCTGATCATATTTCCGTATATCTGGTTTAACCTGCCCAGGTTATTGGCCAGTGCGGCAATTTGTTCTTTTGCCTTTACAGCGTCATTTGCGGTGGTATTCATGGCATTGGAAGCTTCATTCAGCTTTCCGTAAAACTGGTTGAGCGCTTTAAGATGGTTATTGCTTTCCTGCAATTCCAATTCATAAATTGTATTTAAAGAAGACAGGTTTTTGGTTAACACCTGTATCTGTTCATGGAAAACCTTTGCTCCTTCAGAAGCATTATTAAACGAATTGGCCGAATTAGCCATGCCCGAATAAGCGCTTTTTACAGCATCAAGCGCCTGTGTCGCCTCTTTTGTTTTTTGCGTGTAATCGCCGGTGGCTTTTACCACATCGCTTATTTCGCCCATTTTTTCAACGGTTGTGCCCAGCTTCTGAAACCCTGCGCTCAGCTTGCCAAGGTTTGCAGGTGTTATATCTGCTTCTTCCAGCATTTTTTCCATTGACTTTAGTGCGGGATTGCCCTGTGGCGCAACCGCCCCCGCACCTGCAAGCTTAACCTGGTGATCATCAATAGCGGGATAATACATGTACAGAATACCATATATTAAAAAAACTGCAGCTTCGGTGCCCAGCCCTAATTTCAGGAAAAAATCTGCCCATGATGTGTGTAATAACTTTTGTAATGCGCCCCATATAACAACTGCTGCTGCTATGGACACAAAAATGTCAACGACTCTGCTAACTTTTGGAGGAATTGCGGCTGCCATAAATTTATTTTTTAATGAAGGGTTCTTTGATTTTATTAAATTTTAGATATTGAATGCTTATTTCCTGTATTGGGCAGGAAGGTCAATCACGCACCTGAAACCTATATAAGATTTGGTGGTGTCCTGATATTCATACTGGCGGGTGCTGGTTTGAAGATAGTAGCCTACATCTTTCCAGCTGCCGCCTCTTATTACCTTACGTTTCATGCTTGGCGGGTCTGTATCCAATGCATTCCATTGAACATCAGGGTTCATGTCATGCTGAAAATTATAAGACCCTTCATAAAATAAAGAATTTGTCCATTCGGAAACATTGCCTGCCATATTATACAGGCCAAAATCATTGGGCCAGTAACTATCGGCCCTTACCGTGTAAAAGCCACCATCTTCCGGGTAATTGCCACGGCCTGGCTTAAAGTTTGCAAGCAGGCATCCTTTCTTATTTCTTAAATAATAGTTACCCCAGGGAAACATAGACTGGGTGCGGCCGCCCCTTGCGGCATATTCCCACTCCGCTTCTGAAGGCAGGCGGAAATCGCTTTCAACAGCTTTTTTATGGCTTTCAAGATAACTGTTAAGGTACCGGGTGCGCCAGTGGCAAAAAGCCATAGCCTGTTTCCAGTTAACGCCCACAACAGGATATTCGCCATAAGAAGGATGGGCGAAATATCTTTTCGTCATTGGCTCATTATACGAATAAGAAAAATCCCTCATCCAGCACAGGGTATCAGGATAAATTTTTTGATTGTAGCGGTATATAAAATCTTTTCTCGGCCTTCCTGCGTTTTCTCTTTTTGCAGCTTCTTTCAAATTAAAGCCCTGAACGTTATACACCAGCATATCGGGGTCTAAATCCATTTTACCATATAACCTGTTATCGGGGGTTAGAATAAGGTCATTCAGCTTTTCAAGCGTGCCTTTATCGCCCCATTTAATGGTTGCAGCCTTCTTCCAGTCTATTGCAGTGTCTCCGCCGCCATCCTTACCGCTGCCGGTTTTCATAAAGCCGAGCCTGACAGCGGCCAGTGAATCCCTCACCCAATAAACAAACTGGCGGTATTCATTATTCGTAATCTCTGTTTTATCCATCCAGAACCCGGAAATAGAAACCTGCTTGTTCCGGGCTGTATAATTATAATTCACATCCTCATCGCTGGGGCCCATGTGAAAAGTGCCGGGAGGAATGTAAGACATGCCAAGCGGCCTCGTCATACTGCCTCTTGCTGCAGGGGAAACACCATGCAACTGACCATCGGTGATAGATCTTGACTTTCCCGATTTATTACAGCTAACCACAGCTATAGATAAAGCAGTTAGAAATAATATTACAAAGCTTTGGTTTTTCATCCGTTTCCTGTTTCTGGCAATTTTTTTTGAAAATAATTTTTAACAGCAGAAATTAAATCCTTCATTCATTAAAATCTGCATAAGAAATATCAACGCTCAATAACACAAATTATTTTGTTGGTTGAAAATTTTTGTTATAAATCTTTAATTATACTTTACAAGGCATAAATTAAGTGAGTGCTTTAGGCTAAACGGTTCACTTTTTTATCCCTTGCGGAGTATAACTGATTTTTAAACTCCTCAATACTAGTTGCTGGCTCAAGGCAATTATAACTTTCACAAATATATATCTTAGTTTGGTTTGATAAAATTACTTTTCCCTTAAGCAAAGGCCAGCCTTCAGATGGCCATCCGGTCGCCTGCATAAGCCTGTGGGGAATGTATTCGCTTAAAACCTGCTTTACTAAAAATGGATAATTACCGGCCATTACCACAATTTCCTTTAAACCGTACACCAGTAAAAGAATATTTAAACTCCATCTTCCAAATGAAACAGCGTATTTTTCAGAAAAAACGGTCATAGACAAGATCATATTTTCCGAGCGTTGCCTCCATGCCGGCACATCAAAATAAACAGAGAGCTTTAGCAGGTTTTCGGCCATTAAGGCATTGCCGGAAGGCGTTGCCCCGTCATACAATTCAATCTTTCGAAGCAAAATATCAGCCTGCCCTTCTGAAGTAAAATAAAAGAAAAGCCCTTCCGCATCACTAAAAAGCTCAATGCACCTTTCGCACAAAAGCCTGGCTTTCCATAAATAATCCTCATTCGCCGTTGCCTGCGACATAAAAATGTATGCCTTTATAAGCGTGGCATAGCCATCTGCAAAAGCCGGCTGCGGACCTGGTGTTTTATTCCAGCTATGCAAAAGACCGCCGGTGTTCATATTAAACAAAAACTTCTCAATAAATGCTATATTGTTTTTTGCAAGGTTTAAATAATCCTCCCTACCAAAAGCAGCATAAGCCTTGCATAAAGCAATAATCATTAATGCATTCCACGGCAAAAGCACTTTATTATCCAGCCCCGGCTTTATACGTTTTTGCCGCGCCGTTAATAGAATTGCTTTGGCATTTTCTATAAAATTCCACAGGCCCTGTTTATCCATCCCATATTCAGAAGCGATTGTTTCCATAGTTTCAGGCTGCCACAAAATATTCGTGCCTTCCCAGTTGCCTGCCTCCGAAACATGAAACAGCCGGCAAAAAATCTCGCTGTCTTTTCCAAGCAATGCATCAATTTCCTGTTTATCCCAGGTATAATATTTTCCTTCTATGCCTTCGCTGTCTGCATCCAGGGCGCTGTAAAAACCACCTTCGGGCCCCGTTAGCTCAGCTTCTATAAACTTAATGGTTTCCTGTGCCACATTTGCGTACAAGGTATTTTTCGTAACCTGGTATGCTTCTGTATAAACGTCAATCAATAACGCATTATCATACAGCATTTTTTCAAAATGCGGAATTTGCCAGCGCCGGTCTGTACTGTACCGGCAAAACCCGCCGCCAACATGATCGTACATACCGCCCATCATCATTTTATCAAGGCTTGCCGTTGCAACCTTTAACGACGCTTCGTTGCCTGTAAAAAAGTAATACCGGAGTAAATACAGTATAGAAAATGTGTGTGGAAATTTTGGCGCCTGCCCAAAACCGCCCCATTCCTTATCAGCAATTTGTATAAGATTGCCGGCAATGGCATCAGCCGTTTCATAAACGGCTGAAAGATTACCGGGCCTTAAGCTTAACTTATTGGAGGCCTGCAAATGCCGGGTAAGGCTTTCTGCCTGTTCGGTTATTTCGCCCCGTTTTTCTTTATAGGCGTTAGCTACGGCCAGTAAAATTTGCTGCCAGCTATTGCGGCTGGCCATTGGTTTTGGCGGAAAATAGGTGCCGCCATAAAAAGGTTTCAGGCCGGGGGTTAAAAAAACATGCAAAGGCCATCCCCCGCTGCCGGTGATTGCCTGTACCGCATCCATGTAAATATGATCAATGTCCGGCCTTTCTTCCCTGTCTATTTTTATATTGATGAAATGCTCGTTCATTATGCGGGCTGTTTCCTCATCCTCAAAACTTTCCCGCTCCATCACATGGCACCAGTGGCAGGCCGAATAACCAATGCTTACCAGCACCGGCTTATCTTCTTCTTTTGCTTTTTGTAGCGCTGCATGGCCCCAGGCATGCCAGTTTACAGGGTTATGGGCATGCTGCAGCAAATAAGGGCTGGTTTCATGCACAAGGTTATTTGTGTATTTATGTTGATCCATGATCAGGCTGTTTCCGGCCAAAATAAAAAATCCCGCTGTAATGGGATGAAGGTTTTATAAAACCCTTATTTATTTTTCGATTTTAAGGCGAGGTAATTGTCTAATGCAGAGATCATGCTGGGGGACTGCGGGGCGGGCGCTTTAATATCCACATGCAAACCGGCTTCTTCACCGGCTTTTACCGTATTGTTGCCAAAGGCGCCAATCAATGTTCCATTTTGAGAAAATTCCGGGTAATTATCAAACAGGCTGCGCACACCGCTTGGTGTAAAAAAGCATATAATGTCAAAACTGTTGGCATCCATTACCACACGCACATCGTTGCTCACAGAACGGTACATAAAAGCAAGCTGAAAATCGCAGTTGTTATTTTTCAGCCAGTTTACAATCTCGTTATCCTGCTGGTTTTCACTGCACACATACAGGAATTTCTCGTTCTCCTTATGCTTGTTAATTACATCAAACATGCTTTTGTTGGTGCCGTCTGCGCCATAAAAAACCTTGCGTTTTCGGTAAAGGATAAATTTCTGAAGGTATAAAGCAACAGCTTCGGTGATGCAGAAATATTTGTTGTCCTGGCTGATGGAAACCTTCATCTCATCGCACATCCTGAAAAAATGATCTATAGCATTACGGCTTGTAAAAATTATGGCGGTAAACAGGCTTAAATCAATTTTCTGCTTCCGGAATTCCCGGGCAGGAATGGCTTCGATCTTTATAAAAGGGTGAAAGGTTAACTTAAGCGCATACTTCCGCTCCAGTTCAAAATAGGGAGATTTTTCGCTCTCGGGCTTTGGCTGGGTAATTAAAACTTGCACGGATTCTTTACCAGTAGATTTTTTTTCATCGTTTTTAATCATGCGTAGTGCTCGATTTAAATAATAATTTTATCTAATGCTGCTGGTTTGTTCAAATAAAACCTTATAAATGACAAGCAATGGTATTATTTCAACTGCGCAAAGGTATAGAAAAAAGTGAAATGCCGTTACACTCAGGTTTTTGCGTATGCGGGCCAGCGACACAATATATCTTACGGCTAATGAGAAGATCAGGAGGCATAATACGATTGTTATTGCCACCGTTTTTATTTTATTGTCCGAATAGGCTATTAAGAATAAAAAAGGTATAACCAGAATACCAAGCAGCTTATTGATAAGGAAAACAACAAACCTGTATTCCATCGCCGCTTCTTTTGAATTAAATACCCAGCCTGTGAAACTTATAACCAGATATTTTATACTGTATGCCAACAACAGGATGGCAGTGGAAGAAACAAATAATTCCCAAAAAGACAAGGCGGCCCATTTTTCAAACCCGGCATATAAGGTAATGAATACGCCGCCGCTTAAGGCAAACAGTATATTCAGCATAAAAGCAGGAAAAAAGTTTTGCGCCATTTGCTCCCGCGTTTGCGTTTGCCTGAAAGTGGCCTGGAAGGATAAAGTAAATATGCTGCCGAAATATTTGGGAAACGCTGCTTTTATAAGCGCCAGGAAGAATAAAATAAAAACAAGCACATAAAAAACCTCATCGGGAATAGCGTTTGTTTTTTCTGTTCCCGCCATCAGCCTGATCTTTTCTGCAGCCACCGTATCTTTTTTTGCAACGGCTATTTTAACAGGGGCAGGCTTTACCGTGTCGCGTGTAAGCGAATCTTTCTGCAGTGAATTAGTAAAGCCGGGCTTTATTGCTATGGCAGAAGCGGAGTCTCTTTTCAAAGGCATTTTTTTAACAGGCGCCTGCAAGCCTGAATCTTCAGGTGCGGTTACATTTTTATTTATCCGGCCGGTTATAGTATCATGCAGCCCCATTTTATTTGTTTTACCAGTTATGGTATCATCCAGTTCTTTGCGGATGCCGGTATCATTCAGTTTTTTGCTAATACCGGTGTCATGTATTTTCTGATGACTGCCCGTATCCTGCGCAAAAATGAAAACATGCAGCAGCGTGAAAACCAATATTGCAGATAAATGTTTCAACAGATTGCGCAAAAGTAATTTACGCACACATACAGGCACAGGTATTTATGCACACAAGGCTAAATTTTTATTAAACTATTTTTGCCGCAGGCAATACATTGACCCGGTAATCTTATTTAAAACAATGGCAGGCATTTATATTCATATTCCCTTTTGCAGAAAAGCCTGCTGCTATTGCAATTTTCATTTCTCGGTTTCACAAAAATTATTGCCGCAAATGGTAAATGCCATCGCACAGGAAATGGTATTAAGAACTGAATATATAAATGAAAAGATTGAAACGGTTTATTTTGGCGGCGGAACGCCATCGCTGCTGCGTGCGGGCGATATTGCGTTGCTGCTGAATAAAATGCATTCGCTTTTTCATGTAGATGATAATGCAGAAATTACCCTGGAAGCAAACCCGGACGATATGGCGGCAGATAAATTATCAGCCTGGAAAAGCATGGGCATAAACCGCTTAAGCATTGGCACGCAAAGTTTTTTTGATGAAGACCTTAGGTGGATGAACCGCGCCCATAATGCCCGGCAGGCTTATAACAGCATAAACCTGGCTGTTCAATCCGGCTTTGATAATATTTCAACAGATTTTATTTACGGAACGCCCGGCTTAACCAATGAACAATGGCTGCAAAACCTTGAAATGGCCTGCCAATTACATATTCCGCATCTTTCGTGCTATGCACTTACTGTAGAGCCCCATACAGTTTTACGGAGAATGATAGACAAGCAGAAAAAAGAAGATGTGGATGCAGAAAAACAAAGCGCCCAGTTTGAGCTGCTCATGCAATGGGCCGCCGGCAAAGGGTATGAGCATTATGAAATTTCAAATTTTGCAAAGCCCGGTTTCAGAAGCCTGCACAACAGCAGTTACTGGCAGGGAAAGCACTATATTGGCTTAGGCCCTTCAGCGCATTCTTTTAATGGAAACACCAGGCAATGGAATATATCAAACAATGCCTTGTATATTGAAAACCTCCATAAAAACATAGTGCCTTTTGAACAGGAAGAACTTACTTCAACCCAACAACTCAATGAATATATAATGACGGCGCTAAGAACTGCGAAAGGCATTAACCTGTTTCATTTAAACCGGTTATCAGGAGAAAAAATCACAACTGACATTATTAAAGAGGCAGAAAGATTTATTCAGCAGGATTTAATGGAAAGAAAAGAAAACGCGCTTGTTCTCACATCAAAGGGCAAATTATTTGCTGATGGCATAGCTGCAAGCCTGTTCAGGTAATCAGCGCAGCCGGTATATAAGCCTTCCATCAATAAAATCAGCTACCTGCTTATGCGCCAGGAGATTTATACCGACAGACCATCTCCCTTTTATATTATATGTCAGGCCCCAGCGATGGTAGATGGTATGATAAAGATCGCGGTAAATTTCATTATACACCTTTGTTTGCTTATGAATATAAAAACCCAGCTCCTGGCTGAAGGTAAACCTGTTTAACAGGAACCGGTGGCCAATAAGCAAACCGGCAAATGTATTGGACGAAGTATCCCTTACAATATATTCTTTTGTAGTGCGCAGGCCGTCATCATAATAAATTTCCGCCCCGGCGGTTATGGCGTCAATATTGCTTATTTGCTTTATAGCCGTAATGGAAGCGCCTATCAAAAAATTCCTCGCAACGGCCGTATCCCTTTTATAGCCGCTTTTGGGCGTATAAAATACCGAGGCATCAACATGCACCGGCTGATGGCGCCATGAAGTATCGCTTGCATGCCTGTACACAGGCAAACGGGTAGCATAAGCATAGTATTGCAGCCCGATAGATGCGTTTATATAATTTACGCCGGCATTGGGCTCTTTAAACCCTGCATTGGAGGCATGAAAAAAACCAGCCAGGCCATATACAGCCCAATGCCTGCTAACCGGGCAGGAAAGGCCAAGATCAAGCTGGAGAAAGCTATTAATGGCTGTGCTGTAGCTATGGTTGGAAGGGTTTTTTATTTCGTCATAAGGGTTGGTAAGATAAGCCAGGCCGCCGCTTGCCCGCAACAATATTTTCAAACTGTTGCCCACCCTGAAATCCGGTTCTGCAAAATAAGAAAGGGCATACGCCTTGCCCAAAAAGTCGCGTTTGTAATCTGTATAGGTAAAGCTAACCCCGGTGCGCGGATAAGAATTGTACCTGCCTTTTATTATACTGTCGGTATGCGCGCGCGAATATTCCAGCTCAAAACCACAGGGGTGAATGCCCTTTACATTTTCAACATGAATGCTGTGGGCAAACATAAACCCTGAATGGTAACGTGCCGCCAGCACAACCTGGTTTAAACTATCAGCATTATCTTTTTTTTGTGCATCGGCTTTTGCAAAAGCTCCGGTTAAAAATAACAATAACAGTTTTCGTGAAAACATAGTTGTGGCTGCTTCAAATTTAAAAACACATTAAAGTTTCTGCAACAGGTCAATAAATAAATTCATGCCCTTTAATTTCCCTTCTGAAAGTTTGTAGGAAATATTCTTTGTATAATACGTGCGCATGTCATAAAAATCGCAGGAAATATTTTGCAGCACCACATCAATATTGTTAATGCCTTCAGCATTTTTTTCATTGAATAAACGAAGAAAATCTGCAGGCAATTCTTTATTGGCAATCCATGCGGCAAACACAAAAGGTAAACCGCTCATTGCTATCCATTCCCCGGCAAGATCGTAAATAAATCCTGATTTCGCTCTTTGCTTTAATGCCCTGTCGCCAATTAAAACGCCCGCTGTTGTTCCTTTAATATCTTCAGAAAAATCTTTTTGCGCATCTTCAAGCGCTATGTGCTTCTGCCAGTAATGTTTAAGTAAAACCTTAAACAGGTTAACAGAAGTTTTGCTTTGATAATCCAGCAAAACTTTTTCAACCGTATTTATTTCAACATCGCTAAACAGGCAAACAGAAGCCACATCACCTTCGGCCCCTATACAAAAATCAGAAACAATGTGGTATTCTTTCAACTGTGGTATTACGGCTACAGGCACCAGCCCCACATCAATATCGCCATCCACTAGTTGCCCGGCTATTTTGGATGGATAATCTTTTACCAGTTCAATTTGCTGCATCAGCTCGTGCGAACGCTCTACGCCAAACAATAAAGGCTTTGTATTAAGATAACTTACTGCCCCAACTTTGATCTTCTTCAATTGTTTAAATTAATTTTGCGGCAAAAATAAATAGTCGAAAGCCCACTGTCAACAGACGATAGTTAAAAATATTCTGTGGACAATTGACCATTGACTATGGACTATGGACTATTATAAAAGCTATGGAGTTAAATAATCTTACCGCTATTTCCCCGGTTGATGGCCGCTACCGCAAACAGGTGGCACAGCTTGACGAATACTTTTCTGAATATGCTTTAATAAAATACCGTGTGCTTATTGAGGTGCGTTATTTTATTTTCCTTGCCGGAAAAAAATTTTTTAAGCTGGATGCAAAGGCAAGGCGAAAGCTTACCGGCATAGCAGAAAACTTTAGCCTGGATGATGCGGAGCAGGTAAAGCAAATTGAATCCATTACCAATCATGATGTAAAAGCGGTGGAATATTTTTTGAAGCAGGAAATGGACAAAGCCGGCATTGCAGCAGAAAAAGAATGGGTGCATTTCGGGCTTACTTCGCAGGATATTAACAATACGGCCATACCCTTAAGCTGGAAACATTGCCTGGAGCATGCATATTTGCCGGCTATCATCAATCTTCAAAAAAAAATACAGGCGCTGGCTGAAAGCTGGAAAGATATAGCCATGCTTGCGCACACGCACGGCCAGCCTGCATCGCCCACAAAACTGGGAAAGGAACTGATGGTTTTTGTAGAGCGCATAAAAAACCAGGTGCAGTTATTATCACAAATTCCCGTTGCCGCAAAATTTGGCGGCGCTACAGGTAATTTTAACGCACACAAAATAGCTTTCCCCAAAACAGACTGGGTAAAGTTTGGCAATGAATTTATAGAAAGCCTGGGCATGCAGCGCCTGCAGTACACCACCCAGATTGAGCACTACGATTATTTTGCGGCTTATTTTGATAACATAAAACGCATCAATAATATATTAATTGACCTGTGCCGGGATGTGTGGGCTTACATAAGCATGGAATATTTTAAGCAAAAAGTAAAGAAGGATGAAGTGGGCTCATCTGCCATGCCGCATAAGGTAAACCCCATTGATTTTGAAAATGCTGAAGGCAATCTTGGTATGGCCAATGCCATATTTGAACATTTTGCTGCAAAGCTGCCTGTAAGCCGCCTGCAAAGAGATCTTACGGATTCAACGGTATTGAGGAACCTGGGCGTTCCTGTTGCCCATACGCTTATCTCAATCAGGTCAATTGAAAAAGGCCTCGACAAATTGCTTTTGAATGAACAGAAGCTGAATGAAGGCCTTGAAAACAACTGGGCTGTTGTGGCCGAAGCCATTCAAACCATATTACGGCGGGAGAGCTATCCCAATCCTTATGAAGCCTTAAAAGCGCTCACACGAGGCAATACAGCCATAAACAAAAAAACCATCCATACGTTCATTGACGGGCTTAATGTGAGCGCTTCGGTAAAAAAAGAGCTTAAAAAAATCACCCCGCAAAATTATACAGGCGTTGATGCGCAGGCGTTAAGAGAAAAAGCATCTGGTATATAAAAAAAAACTGAGAAACTATTTGAAAATATTGTTGTCCGACTAAATAATTTAAAATCTTGTATTTCAATGCTTGACCTCACCCCAACCCCTCTCCAAAGGAGAGGGGCCAGAACCCGCTCTGACAAATGGTTTCAAGAGATTCGATAATTTTTATCCGGACAATAATGATTTGAAAATTTAATTCTT
>NZ_JASGEX010000172.1:0-9715 GCF_047606085.1 Parafilimonas sp. | reverse complement strand
CAATGACTATCCGTTTTTTGGAAAAGGTCTGTACCATGGATTTTCCAGCGTTGCGACCAATACCCTGTCAAATAAACTCTGCCCAAAGAACCTTCGGTTAAACTTGTAACAAAATTCATTCAGATAGTTTTGCATGTACTGATCCTTTACCTGGTGGTGCAATCCCGATAGCTTCTTTTTTGCATTGCTGATGGCGGTATGCACCCAGGGGAAAACTTTTGACACTTCCTTTTTGTTGGCTACCACTACTGTTTTATGTACGGCACAAATATCTTTTAAGCCATTGTAGCAACGCCTTCCGTCTGTTATTACCGTTGCCGATTTCTGTATCATTTTTCCCGATTCATATGCTACCTCTTTCTTGCACAAACTGCTTACCACGTTTATTTTTACATACCCGGCCTTTGTAGCCGGCTTGTGCTTACGCTGTTCATCTTCTGCAACAGGACGGGTGGAAACAGCTACTATGGCTTTTACCTGCCTGTCCAGTTCCTTTGCAGGGATACCTCCGTCATTCCTTTTTCTGTGCCCTTCAAAAAAACCTTCATCCATTTCTATATAATCATCCAATGTATGCCTGTCATCCCTATGCCCCATGCTAATGCGTATCTTGTGCATCAGTAACCAAATGGATTCATAACGGCTGTGCCCCAACAGCCGCTGCATCTCCAACGCTGAAAAACCCTTCTTGGTAAGGCTCATTAAAAACAGCCCCCATAACCATATCTTGTAACCAAGATTGGAATTTTCCATAACAGTCCCTTTCTTCAAGCTGATTGAAGTGCCGCAGCCTTTGCATTTCCAACGGTTTTCTTTCCCTATCCAGTAAAAAACCAACGAACCGCAACAGGAACATTCCAAACCCCCTTGTTCCCGCCTTTCCTTGAAAAAACGGCGGCAGCTATCTTCATCGGCATACCTGCTGAAAAATTCTGACATATTCATAGCTAATTATTTTAGACAAAAATACTAATATAATTAGCTATTTCCAAATTACGGATAGTCATTCAAATTTCTCAACCGGTGAAATTCGCTGATTGATGTTGTCCTGCAGGTATTGTGCTTGCTATGCCATTTTCTTCCGCGAATTAGCGGATAGCTTTTGTAACGGCAAAATTAAAATTATAAAGAGGCTGTCTTCAAAAAGCAAGACAGCCTCTTTATAATTTTAAAGCGATAGCTTTTAGCCTAAGTACGATTTCAGCGAGCTGCTGTAACGTGCTTTCTGCAGGCGTTTGATTGCCCTTTCCTTAATCTGGCGAATGCGTTCTTTTGTAAGATCATACTTCATGCCTATCTGCTCAATGGTTACACCATTTTCGCCTTCAAGACCGAAATAAGCATTTACAATTTCTGCTTCCCGCGGGCTGAGCGATTTCAGTACGCGCTTGATTTCTTCGCGCAAAGAATCTTTCATCACATCTTCATCCGTATCATCGCTGCCTTCCAGTAAATCGCCCATAGCTACATCTTCAGCTTCGTGCACAGGTGCATCCAGTGAAGTGTGGCGGGTGTTGCTCTGGAAAATGTTGTTGATCTCGGTTTCGCTCATTTCGAGGATCTCGCTCAGTTCTTCAGTTGAAGGTTCGCGCTCATGTTCCTGCTCAAAAGCCATATAGGCTTTATTCGCTTTGTTATAGGTGCCAATTTTGTTTTGAGGCAGGCGGACTAATCTTCCCTGCTCTGCCAACGCCTGTAAAATGGACTGGCGAATCCACCATACAGCGTAGGAAATGAATTTAAAACCCTTGGTTTCATCGAAACGCTGGGCTGCTTTTATCAAACCGAGGTTACCCTCGTTGATCAGGTCGCTAAGACTAAGGCCCTGGTGCTGGTACTGCTTAGCAACAGATACCACGAAACGTAAATTGGCCTGCACGAGTTTGTCCAGTGCTCTCTGGTCACCCATCTTGATTCTTTGCGCCAGTGTGGTTTCCTCTTCGGGAGTGATCATCGGAATTTTAGAAATTTCCTGCAGATACTTTTCAACGGCCTGGGAATCACGGTTGGTGATTTGGGTAGCGATTTTTAGCTGCCTCATATATGTTGTCCTTTGTTATTAATACAAATTATACGCAAAAGGGATGCTTATTGTTAGTTAAAGTTACTAAAAATAAAATACGGGCTGCAAAATTACAACTTTTTGACGGGATTAATTTTACAAATGTGAATATTTCACACAAAAATTGTTAATAAGACAATTAATTTATTGCATTGGCTGCTATAAATACGGTTTTACAACCAAGAAAATATCTGCCTTTTTGAGCAAAAATTTCTTTTATCTATAAAGATGCCCAGTTTTTGCTTTCAAGCCTATACTTCAATCCGGTTTGATTTATGGCATTTTCCGAAGTACCGGAACCAGTCATGCGGAGCCGAAAATTCCATCGGCATGATGAAGCCGGTTTGATGAATGGTTGAATAGGAGTTGTTTGCCGTAAAGGGGAGAAAGCGAGAAGTGAAATTCTGTGTTTGTTGGCATAATTTTGTTCTTCGGTCAGACTACTATCGCGGTCAGGCCGGTCCTGTAATTTACTTACTCAAATACATGCTCTTTTCTTTATACAACTGCCTGAAATAAGGATCGCGCAGGTCTTTTATAAAACGGATAGCTTCGCCTGTACTTTTCATCTCGGGACCAAGCTCTTTGTTTACTTTGGGGAATTTATTAAAGCTGAAAACCGGCTCTTTAATTGCAAAACCCTCTAATTTCTTTTCAAAGATGAAATCTTTCAGCTTTGCTTCGCCCAGCATAACCTTTGTAGCAACGTTCAGATAGGGAATCTGGTAGGCTTTTGCAATAAACGGCGTTGTACGGCTGGCACGCGGATTGGCTTCAATCACAAAAACCTTATTGTCTTTAATGGCAAACTGTATATTAATAAGGCCGCGGATATCCAGTGCACGGGCAATTTTCTCTGCATAGTATTCCATGGTAGTTACAACCAGCGGGGTAAGATTGAATGCCGGCAGCACCGCATTACTGTCGCCACTGTGAATGCCGGCCGGTTCAATGTGCTCCATTACGCCCATTACATGAAAAGTTTCACCGTCGAAAATGCCGTCTATTTCTGCTTCCTGGCAGCGGTCGAGAAAATGATCAATTAATATTTTATTGTTGGGAATATGTTTTAATAAGCTTATAACGGCTTTTTCCAGTTCATCATCATTTATTACGATGCGCATGCGCTGGCCGCCCAAAACATAGCTTGGCCGAACCAGTACCGGGTAACCCACTTTGTTGGCTACTTCAATGGCTTCATCTGCCGTATAAGCGGTGCCGTATTGCGGATAGGGAATATCCAGTTCTTTCAAAAGATCGCTGAACCGGCCGCGGTCTTCGGCAATATCCATATTGTCGAATGAGGTGCCGATTATTTTAACGCCTTTTTCATTCAGTCTTTTCGCAAGTTTTAAAGCCGTTTGCCCGCCAAGCTGTACAATTACACCATCAGGCTTTTCCAGTTCAATTATTTCCCATAAATGTTCCCAGTAAACAGGCTCGAAATAAAGCTTATCGGCCATATCAAAATCAGTGGAAACTGTTTCGGGATTACAATTCACCATAATGGCTTCGTAACCACATTCTTTAATAGCCAGCAGGCCATGTACGCAGCAATAGTCAAATTCAATACCTTGCCCTATTCTGTTGGGGCCGCTGCCAAGAACAATAATTTTTTTCTTTTTGGATGGAACTGATTCGTTGTGCGTAAGCTTTTGATTCATTACAGGTAAATTGCGCAAATGTAATGTGTGGCAATTAGCTTGCAAAACATAAAAATGTTAAGGAAATAACATGGGTAAAAAAAGTGCAGGAATTATTTTATTCAGAAGAAAAAACAATTCTCTGGAAATAATGCTGGTGCATCCCGGCGGACCTTTCTGGGCTAAAAAGGATGCAGGCGCCTGGTCAATACCAAAAGGAGAGTTTGATGAAGGCGAAGATGCTTTGCAGGCAGCCACACGGGAATTTGAAGAAGAAACCGGGAAACAGGTCACTGCAGAAAATTTTATTGAATTGTCACCTGTTAAAAACAAAGGCAGCAAAATAGTGTATGCTTTTGCTGCAGAACAGGATTTTGATACAACAAATATTGCCGGCAATTTAATATGGGTTGACTGGCCGCCACATTCCGGCAAACGCATAGAAGTGCCGGAGGTGGATAAAGCAGCATGGTTTGATATTGAAACAGCAAAAGAAAAGATTCATGCTTACCAGTTGCCATTGATTGAGGAATTGATGAAGAACATTACTCATTTATATTAGAAACCACGAAGTGCATCAAAGGATCAAAGCAACCGGAAATGTAAGTGATCTTGTATGCTGAAAAATTTCTTCAGTTATTGGTATTAGGCCAGCTTTAAAAAGGTATGCAGCCAGTAAGAAACAGCCATATAAAAGGCCGGTAAATATTTTATTTTGTTGCTTTTATTTAACACTTGCTTTTATTACATTTGTAATTATGCAACGCCGCATGTATTTGTGGCGTTGTATTTTTTTTCTCTATTTTAAAACCAGATACTATGAGTGAAACAATGTATGTTTCGAAAGAAGCATTTGAAAAAATGCGGCAGGAACTGCAACGCATGAAGTCGGTTGACAGGCCTGCGGCTTCGAGGGCTATTGCGGAAGCAAGGGAAAAAGGCGACCTGAAAGAGAATGCAGAATACGATTCGGCCAAAGAGGCGCAGGGTATCCTGGAGGCTAAGATCGCATTACTTGAAAGCCAGATTGTCAATTCAAGAATTGTGGATGAAAGTGAAATTGATACCAGTAAAGTTTCTATTTTAACCAGGGTAACCATTACCAATGTGGCTTCTAAAAAAACAGTTACTTACCAGATCGTTGGCGAAAAAGAAGCCGATCTTAAAGCAAATAAAATTTCTGTTTCTTCGCCAATAGGCCAGGGCCTGCTTGGCAAGCAAAAAGGCGAAGTGGCTGAAGTAAAGGCGCCAACAGGTATTTTAAAATTCAAGATTGAAGAAATAGCTATTTAAATTTTTGCTATATACATTGTATAAAAGCTGCGTAATTCGCAGCTTTTATACTTTTGACAGGTTTAAAACATCTTTATGAGCATATTTTCAAAGATCATTGCAGGCGACATACCTTCCTATAAAATTGCGGAAGATGATAAGTTCTATGCATTTCTCGATATTTTCCCATTGGTGCCGGGCCATACCCTGGTAATACCTAAAATTGAAGTGGATAAAATATATGATTTGAGTGACGACTACCTGCAATCGTTGCTTGTATTTGCCAAGCCTGTTGCGAAAGCTATTGAAGCCTCCTTTGATTGCAGGCGTTGCGGTATGGCCGTGGTTGGCCTTGAAGTGCCGCATGCACACCTGCACCTGGTGCCAATAAACACTATGGATGACCTGAATTTTACAAGGGGCAAATTGAAGCTTACACAAAATGAATTAAAAGAAGCGCAGCAGAAAATATTGGAGAAACTGACGTAGCTGGTAAGAAGAATCAGGAATTTGTAACTGAGGATTGGAGGAAAAATGTTTCGTATTCTTCGCTGCCAGCCGTTCGGGCATACGCAATAATCAAATTCATTATAGTCAGCACCTTGAACATTGATTATTCAATATCATTAAGTTAAGACGCATTTTAAACTTGTAAACTCAATGTCGTTGACTTAAGGTTTAGATTCTTTGAAATATTCAATGATCCCCGCCTGACCGAATCAGTCGGGCAGGAATGCTCAATATTCAATATTCATTTTACGGAGAGATTGCAATTGAACATTCCTGCCCGTCCGGCAGGCGGGGATTATTGCGTATTGAATATTGAGTGTTTTCTTAAGTCAATGACATTGCTTGTAAACTTTAAATAAAGAAGCAACAATCTGCTAAACAACCCGTGCACAGGCAAACTTGTGAACTTGTAAGCTTTAAATAAACGATATGGATTGATTATTCCTGCCCGTCCGGCAGGCGGGGATTATTGATAAGCCTTGCCGGGTTATTGGCAATAAATTCTTTCCATCCTTTAAATGATTTATTGGAGGCCGAAGCAACGGTGCCTGATGCATAATGATGGCAAAGCGCTACCGCCAATGCATCGGTTGCATCAAAAAAATGGGGCGTTTCTTCCAGCTTTATTATATGCTGCAGCATTTTGAATACCTGTTCTTTGGTTGAATTGCCATTGCCTGTAATGGATTGCTTTACTTTTTTGGGCGAATATTCCGTTACAGGCAATGCAGCCTGCATGGCGGCGGCGATAGCCACGCCCTGCGCACGGCCAAGTTTAAGCATGCTTTGAACATTCTTGCCATAAAACGGCGCTTCTATGGCAAACATATTGGGAGTGTATGTTTTTATAAGTTCGCTTACTTTTGAAAAAATAATTTCGAGTTTTTGATAAGTGTCTTTTTGAGCAACGAGTTTTAAAACATCCATGTGCAGCAGCTTTATTTCACTGCCTTTTACAGATAAAACTGCATAGCCCATAATTACAGTACCGGGATCAATTCCCAAAATTATTTTTGAAGCCTTATTCATTGTAATGTGAAAGTACTATTTGTACATTATTAAACTTCATGCAAAAAAAACATCTTGCCAGGCAATTAAAAATTTTAGTGAATTATGTTTTGGGCCCAT
Organism: Parafilimonas sp.; assembly: GCF_047606085.1. Classification (GTDB taxonomy): domain Bacteria; phylum Bacteroidota; class Bacteroidia; order Chitinophagales; family Chitinophagaceae; genus Parafilimonas. The sequence continues at coordinate 3,100 of NZ_JASGEX010000172.1, read as the reverse complement.
CGCTGTTTATTGCATTGGCTTACATTATTTACAGAAAAGTACAAACACAGCCTGATCTTCCGCAGAAAATAGAAATTCTTAAAGGCTCTTTCTCCGCAAAAAATACATGGAAAATTATCAGCCTGCTTTCATTGCTTTGCATGAACTGGGGCATTGAGGCGCGTAAATGGCAATTGCTGATGCGGCCTGTGGAGAAAGTAAATTTTTTAACGGCTATAAAAGCCATCTTGTCGGGGCTTGCCTTATCATTGTTCCTGCCCAACGGCTTTGGTGAATATCCCGGCCGTGCTTTATATATGAAGGAAGGCAACCGCCTGCGCTCTGTTGCCCTGAATGTGGCAGGCAGCATGGCGCAGCTTATTGTTACGCTGGTGGCGGGCACCGCCTCATTAATTTATCTTAAAAATTTTTCATGGGGCAAGGCTGAGCCTGTGGAGGGTTTATCAGTGTTATGGCTTAATGGCATTATATCCATGATTATATTGGGCACGTTGGTATTGCTGGTTACGTATTTCCGGCTGTCGTGGTTAACAAGGCTTACAGAAAAAATACCTTTTATGCAGCGCTACAAATACCTTATTGAAAATGTGGAAGCCTTACACTGGAAAGAGTTAACAAGAATTTTAAGCCTGTCGTTCATACGTTTCATTGTTTTTGCTGTTCAGTATATAGTAGTATTGCGCATGTTTGAAGTTAAGATCAGTACGGTTGATGCTTTTTGCACTACCAGCGTTCTGTTTTTATTCCTGGCCATATTGCCTACCATCCCGTTTGCCGATATAGGCATAAGGGGAGAAGCTGGCAGGCAATTGTTTGGCATGGTAATGCCTGATGCATTTGGTATTATCGTGACTATAGCAGTAATTTGGTTTGTAAACCTTATAATTCCTTCGGCAGCCGGCAGCTTATTTTTGCTGGGCATAAAGCTTTTTAAAAAAGGCGATAAACAAAACAATAAGGCATTGTGATAAGAAAATTACTGGTAACTTTTTTTTGTTTGGCAGCGTGCTTAAGGCTTTCAGCTGATGATGATTTTTGCGGCATACGCAATACTGCGTTCAGGGCAGGGGAGAGCATAACTTTTACCGTATATTATTCCGTGATAGGGATATATATAAATGCCGGCACGGCAAATTTTACCACAACGCTTGAAAAATTAAATAATACGCCGGTTTATCATACTGTTGGCACAGGCACTTCTAACTCTAAGTACGATTGGATATTTAAAGTGCGGGACCGTTACGAAACTTATTTTGATACCACGCTCCTGCTGCCGCTGAAATTTATGCGCAATGTGGATGAAGGAGGATATAAAAAAACAGAGAACATAAGTTTTGACAGGCGGGTTAATACGGCCACATCAACAAAAGGAACTTACAAAGTGCCACATTGCATACAGGATGTTTTAAGCGCTGTTTATTACGCCCGTAACATTAATTTCAGCAAGTATAAGATTGATGATAAAATTCCGTTCAGCATGTTTTTAGATAACGAAGTATATAATCTTTATATCCGTTATCTTGGGAAAGAAGTTGTAAAAACACGCTATGGAAAATTTAATGCCATTAAGTTCAGTCCATTGCTTGTAAAAGGCACCATATTTGAAGGCGGTGAGAAAATGACGGTTTGGGTGAGTGATGATGGCAACCATATCCCGCTGCGCATTGAAAGCCCTATAACAGTGGGCAGTATAAAGGTTGATATGATGCAATACCGTAACATCCGTTATCCTTTATCATCTAAAATAAGTGTGCGGTAAAACCGTCAACGGTCAACGGTTAACTGTCAACCGCCAACGGCCTTAAGCAAATGAAGCCTATAACAATCCCTTACCTGCAAGGTATTCTGCTATCTGCACGGCATTGGTAGCAGCGCCTTTGCGCAGGTTGTCGCTCACGATCCAGAGATTTAAGGTATTCGGCTGCGTTTCATCCCTTCTTATCCTGCCCACAAACACTTCATCTTTTTCATGCGCCCATAAAGGCATGGGATAAATTTGTTCTGCAGGATCATCCTGTACCACCACGCCCGGCGCTTCGCTCAATAATTGCTTTACTTCATCAATTGAAAAGTCATCAGCAAATTCCACATTCACACTTTCGCTGTGCCCGCCCACAACCGGTATGCGCACCGTAGTGGCTGTAACCAGTATGTTATCATCCCGCATAATCTTTCTTGTTTCATTAACCATTTTCATTTCTTCCTTGGTATAGCCATTGTCAAGAAAAACGTCTATCTGCGGAATCACATTCAAATCAATTGCATATTTATAAGCCATAGGCCCGTTTTCAGCACCTTTGCGTTCATTAAACAACTGGTCAACTGCCTTCTTGCCTGTGCCCGTTACACTTTGATAGGTGCTTACCACTATTCTTTTAATGCCATATCTTTTATGTAAAGGGTTTAATGCCACCACCATTTGAATGGTAGAACAGTTAGGGTTGGCTATTATCTTATCATCAGCGGTTAATGCATCTGCATTTAATTCGGGCACCACTAATTTTTTTGAAGGGTCCATGCGCCAGGCGCTGGAGTTGTCAATTACGGTAATACCAGCTTCAGCAAATTTAGGCGCCAGTTCAAGCGATGTGCTGCCGCCTGCAGAAAATATAGCTACGTTTGGCTTTGCGGCAATGGCATCCTGGTATGAAATAACTTTATAGTTCTTTCCTTTAAACGCCACTTCTTTACCAATAGAACGTTCGCTTGCTACGGGAAATAATTCAGTTACAGGAAAATTTCTTTCTGCTAATACCTGTAACATTTTTGAGCCAACCAGGCCGGTTGCGCCAACGACTGCAACTTTCATTTTTGTGTTGTTTTTTTGTTTGCCCTAAATCCTTGAAGGGACTTAAGAGATTATTTAAATTTTTCTGTTTTTTTATCTTCCTTTTAGAAAATAGTGCTTTCTATGCGCTGCGGCACATTCTGGCTTTGCAGCCTGTCGCCCTGCGAAGTCTCCGGACAATAGCTGGCTGTTCAAAACCATTTTCTTAAAGCCTCATAGAGGCTTAACGTGTGTACAATGCTGCCCGTAATGTTTCTTTACCGTTCCATTGGAACGGAACGTTTACACGCACCACACCTACGGTGTGGAAAT
>NZ_JASGEX010000171.1:0-33812 GCF_047606085.1 Parafilimonas sp. | reverse complement strand
CTTAGATTGTTATTTCGACCTCCTCCCAACCCTTTTATTTCGTGCATATATATTTTTTAATTGCCTCAATGAATGCTTTGCATTTCCAAAGGAGAAGGGCAGGAAAAAACATGGATTTTTTGCATGTTTTATGAGTTTTAGGGCGTCGGAAGTCCTCTCCTTTGGAGAGGATTTAGGTGAGGTCTGTCTGCAGGCTTTAAACATATCGCTTATCCCGAACTCACGTTATATTATGCTATTGGAAGATTAATTATAAATGTTGTGCCTTCACCTTCTTTGCTCTCAACATTTATCTTTCCGTTATGTTGCTTGGTAATAATGTCATAGGTCAGGCTAAGGCCTAAGCCTGTTCCTTCACCGGTTGGCTTTGTTGTAAAAAAGGGCTGGAATATTTTATTGATAACATTTTGCGGAATGCCTTTTCCATTATCAATAACTTTTATCTCAATGCACCCATCCCCTGAAGGGGTGTTTTCAGCAACGTTATTATTTGTTGGTTTTATTTTTTTAGTAGTTACGGTAACAAGCGGTTTGTATTGCCCCCCTTTAGGGGATGGGGGCTTGCTCACTGCATAAAACGCGTTATTAAAAAGGTTAAGCAATACCCTTCCTATATCCTGTGGAACCAGGTTAATCTTGCCTATGCTTTCATCAAGATCTGTTTTAAACTCAGCATTAAAGCTTTTATCTTTTGCACGCAGGCCATGATAGCTCAACCGCAAATACTCATCGCAAAGTACATTAATATCTGTTGGTTCCTTTACACCTGAACTTTTTCTTGAGTGTTGCAACATTCCCTTTACAATACCATCGGCGCGCCTTCCATGAAAGGCAATTTTTTCGTTGTTGGCAATTATATCAGCTAACAATTCATTTTCCAGTGTTTTATCTCTCTGTTCATCAGCTTTTAACCATTCCTGTTTTAATTCATCAATCAGTTCATTATTTACTTCAGAAAAATTATTGATGAAGTTGAGCGGGTTTTGAATTTCGTGCGCAATGCCTGCGGTAAGCTCACCCAGCGAGGCCATTTTTTCCGACTGGATAAGTTGCGCCTGCGTTGATTTCAGCTCGCTTAATGTATTTTCCAGTTCTTCTTTCTGCCGGGTAAGTTCTGCGGTGCGTTCGGCCACCTGCACTTCAAGCTCCGCTTTCATAGCAGTTATAATCTTATTGTTTTCCTGTTCTTCCAGTGCTTTCTGACGGGCTTTCGTTAACTCTTTCTGTTGCCTGCGGCTAACCATCCAAACGCCAAAGCCCCATATTACTGTGAATATTGAAATTGTATCGGCAATATCATCTATTTTGGAATAAAACGTTTTTCCGGGAAGGTGAAGCATATCATCTAAAACAGATACGACGGCATAAGGCAATAAGGCCACCAGCAGGAATTTTACAGACTTAAATTCTTCCTGTTTATAAATTATATATAGCAACAGGCCAACCAGCACATCTTCAAATATGGCAAAGAGTATATTTAAAGTGGTACTGAAAGAACCTGCCGCAAGCTGAAGCGCCATGCAGCCAATGGCTGCAAACATTATTGTGGATAGCCGCTTATGCCATTCAGGTATGGCTGTTTTTGTTTGAAGCGCTCTGCGCAGATAGGTAATTATTACAATTATCAGCGCAAACTGCAGGCTCATGTTCATATCTTAACTGTTAATACACCTTTTTAAAATGTGGGGCATTCAAAGTAATAAATGTACAATCAGAAAAATAATTATTATATGGTAATGCCTGATTATTTGCAATTCAATTTCCGGCAACTTCACTTTACATTTACAGCTTTTATAAACAATATGGTTTTTACCAGGCTGTAAAAACTATAAATTTTAAAAGTGCTGCAATGATTTTTATTACCGGCGCAACCGGGTTGCTCGGTTCTTGTTTAACAAAAATGCTTACCGGGCAGGAGTCAGGCATTAAAGCTTTGTACAGAACAGAAATTCCGTTTCATCATCCCGCTGTTGAATGGGTGCAGGGCGATTTGTTTGACGTTGTTTTATTGGAAGAAATAATGCAGGGTGTGGATGAAGTTTATCATTGCGCCGGTAAAATTTCCTACAATCCAAAAGATAAAAGACAGCTTTTTAAAACCAATGCAGAAGGAACGGCCAATATTGTAAATGCAGCTTTACATGCCGGCGTGCGCAAACTGTTGCATGTAAGCTCTGTTTCGGCTTTGGGCAGGATACGTGAAAACACAATCATCACCGAAGAAATGCAATGGACTTCTGAAACAAGCAACAGCGTGTATGGAGAAAGCAAATACCTGGCAGAGATGGAAGTGTGGCGCGGCATGGCAGAAGGGCTGAATGCAGTGATTGTTAATCCTTCCATTATTCTTGGTGCAGGCAACTGGAATTCGGGATCATCAGAAATTTTTAAAACCATCTATAAAGAGTTTCCTTATTATTCAGATGGCTTAACCGGTTTTGTGGATGTGGAAGATGTAGCAAAGGCCATGATAGCTTTAATGCAAAATAACATTTCGGGCGAAAGGTTTATACTAAGCGCAGAAAATACAGGCTATAAAAATTTATTCGATCTTATTGCTGCGGCTTTTCATAAAAAAGCACCGTCAAAAAAAATTACGCCTTTTATGGCAGGCGTAGTCTGGCGGCTTGAAGCATTAAAAAGTTCTGTTACAGGCAAAACGCCTTTTATTACCAAAGAAACGGCGCGTACAGCACTGGCAAAAATATATTTTGATAACAGCAAATTATTAAAGGCGCTGCCTGCTTTCAGTTATACGCCTTTGCAAAAAAGTGTTGAAAGAATTTGCAATGAATTGCTGGCATTAAATAATATCAAAATATAGAACTGTATTTAAAACAATTAAGCAAATTTGTAACAGCAGGCTATAAATGAGAATTAGCTGCCCTTAATACTGCGAGGAATTTCAGCTAAACTGCTTTAAATTATATTTGACAATAAAATATTTATATGAAGATTTTGGTTGTGGATGATGAAGTGGATGTTAAGACTTTATTTGAGCAACGTTTCAGGAAAGAGATAAGGAGCGGCGAATTTTCCTTTGCTTTTGCCAGTTCGGGCGAAGAGGCGCTGGTTTATTTAAATAACCACGAACATGAAGTGGTGCTTATTCTGTCAGACATCAATATGCCCGGCATGAGCGGGCTGGAACTATTGCAAAAAATTAAGCAATTGTATGCTGTGCCGCCGCCTGTTGTTATGATGATTACCGCTTATGGTGATGAAGATAATTACAACAGGTCGTTAAGCCTTGGCGCAGATGATTTTTTAACCAAACCGCTCGACTTTACTCTTTTAAAGAACAAATTAAAAAAGCAGGTACATGACTAAAATATTAGTGGCGGACGACGAAACAGATCTTGAAATATTAATCAAACAAAAATTCCGTAAACAAATAAGGGAACACCAATATGAATTTGTATTTGCATTAACCGGCCGTGAAGCGCTTGAAAAACTGCAGCAAGACCCAAATATTGAACTTGTTTTCAGCGATATTAATATGCCTGAAATGGACGGCTTAACGCTGCTGGAGAAATTACATGATGTAAGCCCCATCATTAAAACAGTAATCGTTTCTGCTTATGGTGACATGGAAAATATACGCACCGCCATGAACCGGGGCGCTTTTGATTTTATAACCAAGCCCGTAAATTTTGCCGATTTCGAGCTTACGCTTAAAAAAACAATTGAATATGTTACGCAGTTAAAGCAAACCTTGCAGGCCATTAAAGAAAACAACATTTTAAAAATGTATGTGGATGAATCGGTGCTGAAGTTTATGGAGAAAAAAGAATTTGAACAGTCGCTCACTGTAAATGAAAACATTGAAGCCACCGTTATATTCATTGATATCTGCGGGTTTACATCCATAACAGAAAGGGAAAAACCCGATGTGGTTGTGCACCTGCTTAATGCTTATTTTGATGTTATTGTAAAGGAGATAACCGCGCAAAACGGTTATGTAGATAAGTTTATTGGCGATGCAGTGATGGCAGTGTTTCAGGGCGAATATCATTTAGACCGTGCCATAGAAGCTTGCCTTGCCGTGCGAACGGCCATTCAGAATATGCCGCCGGAAAAGGGCATAGCAGGTTTTTTGCCGGAGGTTTCCGCAGGCGCCAACAGCGGTGAAATGATATCGGGCAATATAGGCGCTGCCGGTTTGCGCAGGCTGGACTATACAGTAATCGGCGACGTGGTAAATACAGCGCAACGCCTGCAAAGCAAAGCGCATCCCGGGCAAATTTTAATTGAAGCAAAAGCATATAACAAAATAAAAGAATCGTTTAATTGCAGGCCGGTAGGGCAGCTTGAAGTAAAAAATAAAAAGGAAATACTTGAAGTGTTCGAAGTATTGAATTAATAAAGGCTTCTATATTGTTTATTGGAGCGTAAAATTTCCTTAATGGAAGTACAAAAACTACAATCGCATATACTGGAAAAACTACACCGGGAATTACCGGAGTGGTTAACTTATCACAATGCAGAACATACAGAAAATGTAGTAAGAAATGCTATTGAATTAGGCGAGTTGGAAGGATTGGGCGCCGAAGAGCTGCAGCTTTTGCAAACGGCTGCCCTTCTGCACGATGCAGGTTTCTTATCAGCTTATGAAGGCCATGAAGAAGCCTCCTGCAATCTTTCACGTGCGTTATTGCCGCAATACAATTATGGCGCCGGGCAGGTGGAAGTCATCTGCGAAATAATCATGTCCACAAAAGTACCGCAGCAGCCAAAGGGCCATCTTTCAAAAATTCTTTGTGATGCCGATGTTTATTATATTGGAACGGATGATTACAATGTTTTTTCAAACAGGCTTTACCGCGAATTAAAGTATCGTGATCCCAATCTCACTAACGAGGAATGGTTAAAGAAACAGGTTGACTTTTTAAGGTCGCATGAATTTTTTACCGGGAGCGCAAAAGAAAAGCTGGAAGATAGAAAAGAAGCTAACTTAAAAAAACTTGGCCGCCAGCATCATGCAAAAACAAAAGCCCACCGCGATTTTAGTTTTGCCGATATTTTACTGATGATATTTGGCGTAGCTACGGCGGGTTTTGCCTTGAAAGGCTTTTTGGTACCCAATCATTTTTTTGATGGCGGCATGACAGGTATATCGCTGCTCCTGCATGAGTTGTCGCATAACCGTATTAATCTTGCCGTTATAATTATATCCGTTAATGCGCCGCTCATTGTTATGAGCGCATTTGTTGCCAGCAGAAATTTTGCCATAAAAACGCTCATTTGCATTATCATGCTGGGTCTTTGTCTTTTTCTCGTGCCATACCCTGTTATCACTTCAGATAAATTGCTCATCTCTATTTTTGGCGGCTTTTTTCTCGGCATTGGCATTGGCCTTACCATGCGCGGCGGTTGTGCAGTGGACGGCATTGAAGTACTTGCCTTATATACCTTGCGGCATACAAGTTTCACTATCAGTGAAATTGTATTAGGCCTTAATATTATCATATTCAGCATAGCCGCTTTTAAATTTGGAATGGAAGTTTCGCTATACTCCATGCTAACCTATTTCACTGCGTCCAAAACAGTTGATTATGTGGTGGAAGGCATTGAAGCTTATACCGGCGTTACCATTATTTCGGGCAACAGTGAGCGCATAAAAGAAAAGCTGGTGAATGAGATGGGCCGCGGCATAACTATTTATAAAGGCGAACGTGGTTTTCTTCCCGGCAAATACGAAGTGCATACCGATGTTGACATCATCTTTACCGTAATAAGCAGGCTTGAAATGCGCAAGCTTAAAAACCTTGTATATGCCGAAGACCCCAAAGCCTTTGTGTTTGCCAATACCATAAAAGAAACAGCCGGCGGCGTATTAAAACGCAGGCCGCCGCATTAGCAGGGTTGTCCGTTTGATTATGCCTTCTTTTGCCAAATAAAAAAGCAGCTACAACATCTTCCTTGTAACTGCTTCATTTTATTTGTGGTGTGGGGCGGCGAAATGTCGAACTTTTAGGATATAGATGCGATTATAAATGTTTCTAATTCCCAATTTATATCTCTTAAAAAATAGAAGATTACCTCATATTTTCATCAAAGTATTCTTCCAAATTTCCCTTTGAGATAGAATGAAACCCTGCATTAGGGTAATGTGTTTTAAATGCTTGAGAAAATTTTACATTTTCCTTTGGGTTCCATTTTCTCTCAAACGCAGACAGATGATTATCTATATCTTCAACTAGTGTCATGTCACTCATCAATTGACGGATAAATTTTTTTGAGTTTAATTCTCGCCTGCTCGTTTTTAAATTGCCAGTTAATAGTTGCACATTTATTATTTCGGTGTTTTTGCCAGACTGCTGCTTCTGATTTCATAACTGCTACATCATCTATTCTCCTGTTTAAGCATTGCCCCATTAATACATGCAACTCTATTTCTGCCATATTTAACCAACTGCCATGCTTAGGCGTATAAATAAACTCAAACCTGTCCCAAATCCGTTTTGCTTCCTGCGGTTCGAAGGTCTCATATAATGCGGCTGCTTTATGTGTGCCATAGTTATCCATGACTAATCTTATTTTTGTCGCTTTAGGATAATGGATGTCGGCTATTTCCTTTACAAATTCAGCCCAGTCTTTTTTCTTCTTTTCATCCGTAATCTTTACAAAGCGTTTGCCTGACAGTGGTTCGTTTGCCATTAAGATATTGGTTACGCCACACCGCTCATATTCATAATCTTCTTTTCTTTCGCCACCGGATTTTATTTCAATGGCAACACGTGTTTCTTTTATAAGCTGCTTGGGAGATTCATCCATGCAAACCTCGGGATACGCCTCATTGTAAGCATCCTTATACACGTCTAAAACTTGTTCCATCTGAGCGACAAAATCACTGTTTTTCAAGGGTGGAATAATCCAGCCTTTTACTTTCCAGGGTTTAAGTTCGTTTTTTTTAGAACGCGCCTTACCGTCTCGTATGAAATACCCTCCACATAGTTTAATTCCACCATCTTGTCTGCTAAGAGCCGCAAAGACCAGCGGGCGAATCCTTCGGGTGCTTTACTGCAACTCAGGGCAACTAAATGCGCCTCGACATCTCCGTCTGCTTTCCGCTCATACACTCTTGTTGTTGGCCTGTTTTCCAACACTCTTGTTGTTGGCCTGTTTTCCAAAGCAACCTCAAAACCTTCTTCCACAAATTTCTTTTTCAAACGGTCAATGGTGCGAGGCCCTATTTTCAAAACCTTTGCCACAGCTTCATTACTTATTTTTTCCGCAAAAGCTCCTTCGTCACAATTTAAAAGGATTAATGCGTGGATTATTTTTTTGGAACTATGAGTCCCGCCTTTTGTAATGGAGAGCAATTCATCTCTTTCTGCCTGAGTTAAGGTAACTTTATATTTTGTCATTTTTTTCAAAGATACAAAATATATACGTCATACTATGAGTGACATGACACTTAGGAATAATATTTTATCGTAATTAAAGCGAATTCAATGGGAGTCAGTAAATATTTTTTTACTTTTTTGGGGGGTATCTTTTGTTTTAACGGGAGGGCGCAAAACTGTCCAAATATTGTTCTATTTCTTGTAGACGATATGGGTTGGCAAGATTGTTCGGTGCCTTTTTGGACTAAAACAACGACATTGAATGCAAGATACCATACCCCCAATATGGAACTATTGGCGAAAGAAGGAATGAAATTTACGAATGCGTATACTTCTCCAATATGTTCTCCAAGCCGTATTAGTTTGATGACAGGAATGAATGCCGCCAGCCATAAAGTGACTAATTGGACATTAGAAAAAGACGAAGAAATAGATGGAAAAGATTCTGTATTAACTCCTCCTTTATGGAATATCAATGGTATGTCACCCGTTCCGGGTATTGATAGAACTACATATGTTACACCATTGCCTGCTATATTAAAAGCCGGAGGATATTATACCATACATTGTGGGAAAGCTCATTTCGGTGCCATATCCACTCCTGCGGAAGATCCTATAAACATCGGATTTGATGTAAACATTGCAGGTCACGCTGCAGGAGGCCCGGGAAGCTATTTGTCGGAAGAATATTACGGCAATTATAAAGATAAACTAAAGGAGCCGTGGGGAGTACCCGGATTACAAGCATATTACGGCACGCATACGTTTTTGACAGAAGCACTGACACGCGAAGCGCTAAAAGCTATTGATAAGCCTGTTTCACGAAATGAACCCTTTTTTTTATATATGGCACATTATGCCATACATGTTCCTTATGCCCCGGACAAACGGTTTATGCAAAAATATTTAGACGCGGGGCTTTCTACGAATGAAGCGGAATATGCCGCTCTCGTGGAAGGTATGGATAAAAGTTTAGGAGATATAATGAAATATCTTAAAGAGAAAGGAATCGATAAGAACACCATTATAATTTTCATGAGTGATAACGGAGGTCTCAGTCTGGTGCCGCCTCGCTCGGGTACACCTTATACCTCGAAAAATTTTCCTTTGAAGGCCGGGAAGGGCTCGATTTATGAAGGAGGTATAAGAGTTCCCATGATTGTAAAATGGCCTGAAGTAGTAAAAGAAAATTCTATAAATAACAATTATTTAATTATTGAAGATTTCTTTCCTACAATACTTGAAATGGCCGGCGTCAAGAATTATAAAACTGTTCAGACTATTGATGGAATCAGCTTTGTACCCCTGTTGAAAAATCCGAAATTCAACAGTAGCCATAGACCTTTAATATGGCATTTTCCCAATAAATGGATATCTTATGATGGCTACGGAACGAATTTCAGGAGCGCAATACGCCTTGGCAACTGGAAGCTCATTTATAATTGGAAAACAGGAAAAAAAGAACTGTATAATTTAAAGTATGATATTGAGGAACAGAAAAATATTTCGGATAAATATCCCGATAAGACAAAAGAATTGTTGTTATTACTTACTAAAAAATTAAAAGAATATGATGCTCAACGGCCTATAAATAAGCAAACAAATAAAGCTCTTCCCTGGCCACAGTAAAAATTTAATTAATAAGGTTGTATCGTATAATTCACAATCTAAAATAATGGATAAAAAATATTATTTATTTTCTTTTCTTTTTTGGTTTATACCGTTGTTGTCATTTGCTCAAACAAACGATTTAGTATTAAGTGATAAATTATTACCAATAACCGAGCAAAACTTTTTTAAATCTCATGATTATTATATTTGGGATCCCTCTATTATTCGTGACGGCAATGGAATTTATCATCTTTTCTATTCACGCTGGCAAAAAAAATATTCGTTTAACGGCTGGATGCCTTTATCTGAAATTGTGCATGCGACATCTAAATCGCCGACAGGCCCTTGGATTTATAAAGGAATTGTATTGAGAGGTCGCGGCAAAGGGTATTGGGATGCGATCGGTGCATATAATCCTAAAATAAAATACTTTAACGGGAAATATTATTTATATTATGTAAGTACTAATTTGGGAGATGGCGATTATACAGAAAAATATCTTGTAGCAATTTCCCTGAAAGGCTCACAACATAAGGATTGGTTAGTGCTTAGAAATAATCAGCGTACAGGCGTTGCGGTAGCAACTTCGCTTGCCGGTCCATGGAAAAGATCAGATGCACCGATTATTCAACCGTCTGGTCCCATTACTAGGTTAACAGTGAATCCGGCTATTGCCGAAGGTCCGGATAAAAAATTTTATTTAGTCATAAAAGGGGATAAGCCAAATGATAGAGGATATATCCGAAACCAGGCCATAGCAGTTAGTACAACACCTATCGGGCCATTTATTATGCAGCCGACGCCGGTAATAGATTATATCGATACGGAGGATATGTCTATCTGGTATGATAAAAACAGAAAGCTTTTTTTCGGAATATTCCACGCACCAAAAGGTTTTTTGGGATTAATAGAATCTACGGACGGATTGCATTGGCGCAAATCAAAAGATTATTTTATGAATTATAAACAATTCTTGATGGTTAATGGTGACATTTTTAAGCCTGAAAAAATGGAACGTCCATTCATTTTAGCTGAGAACGGTACACCTATTGTCTTATCGGTAGCTGTAAAACAAGGGGATGATAGTTGGTTGGTTTTTGTTCCATTAAAATATTGACTTATTTCAATTTGTGTAATCTTATGTAATCAAATTTTTTTCGAGAAAGAAATTGCAACAAGAATGAGATAAAAAGTAGAGTATTTCTCAGTTATACTGTATGCGGGATAATAATATGCAATGGCTGGATATAACCCACGTAGAAACATAGTTCAAAGCACAATGTCATTGACTTAAGAAAACACTCAATATTCAATACGCAATAATCCCCGCCTGACTGAATCAGTCGGGCAGGAATGTTCAATTGTAATCTCTCCGCAAAATGAATATTCCTGCCTGTCCGGCAAGCGGGGATTATTGCGTATTGAATATTTCAAAGAATCTAAACCTTAACTCAACGACATTGGTTCAAAGCAAAAAAGGAAATGGGCATAGAAAATAAACTTTTCACATAGCGGGAAGAAATATGGAAAGCGCAGCTTTCATGCTATGCGAATTTAGATTCCCCCTTTTATAGTAAAAACTATGTGCCTGTGCGTTAAAAAAACGGTCGCTATTTTCTATTTTGACCAATGTACATTTTTACCCTGTGAGGAGTATAAAAAGTTTTTGGGGACTTACAGTAAAAGAAAACAGACGGATTGTTTTCCGCTTTGAAGGGCGGGGATGCTTTTGACATTGATTATTTGGATTACCATTAAAAAAGAGAACTATGTCTAAAAGAACTATGCCGGTAACGCATCCGGTGAAATATTAAAAGCTGAATTAATAGACGCCGCGCGGCTTACGCTTACCGAAACCGCTGTCATGCTGAAGGTATCAAGACAAGCACTTTCTAATAGCATGAATGTAAAAGCAGACATCAGCCCGGAAATGGCATTGCGTATTGCAAAAGTATTTGGCGGCAATCCCGACATCTGGCTTCGTTTGCAGGTAAAATATGATCTGGAAATAGCTGCTAAAAAAGTCGGCTAATATAAACTAAAACCCTTTCGCAGGGCATAAAATAAGAAACAGGTTGTTGTTATGAATTGCAGGTTCTGTTTTGCAAACTATTTACCATCTGCTCCCCTACCTTTGCCGGTATGCAGCAAAAACCCGTATTGCACACGTTGCTTTCTCCGCGCCTGCTCGATTTATATGATATTAATAACAGCATAGTCGTTATTATAGATGTGTTCCGTGCCACTTCAACCATTGCCACGGCTTTATACAATGGCGCTGAAAAAGTGGTGCCGGTTGCCGGCGTGGAAGATTGCATCGCCATCGGCAAAAAATTAAATGCTATAACAGCCGGAGAACGGGATGGAAAGATTATTCCCGGCCTGCAGCATGGCAATTCGCCCGCAGAATATTTCCGTAAATTTATTGAAGGCAAAACGCTGGTGCTTACCACTACCAATGGTACAAAACTGCTGCACATGGCGCTGGACAGAAACGCTTCGGAAGTGATAACAGGTTCTTTCCCGAACCTATCTGCGGTATGCAAATATCTCGCTGCAGCGAACAAAAATGTTATTCTCGGCTGTTCTGCCTGGAAAGACCGTTTTAACCTGGAAGATACTTTATTCGCCGGCGCTGTTATCAGCAGGATAAAAGATCATTTTACTATTCATTGCGACAGCAGTTTAATGGCAGAAGACATGTATAACCTGCACCGGGATGATATGTATGGCTTTATAAGAAAGCTTACGCACTGGCACCGGCTTGCTGCTTTTGGCCTGGAAAAAGACCTTGAATATTGCGTTACACCTGATGTGGCGAATGTGCTGCCGGCGTATAAGGATGGGGCGCTGGTGGCTGGATAAAAAATATGGCGTTGAATCCTTCATTTTCTCTAACCTACTATTATTAACGTTTCAATAGCCTTCTTTTACTGCCAATAATGATTTATTTTTGCTGTTGCTCTTTTTTAAAGCAGGCATCGGAAAATTATTAAATCATACTCTTGGCTTTACCACATTTAATCAAATACATCTACAATAACGGAACAGACGAAGTGATCCGCCGCGGTAAAAAAATTTTTTCCTCGGGTTTTGTTGAGCTGGTTGAAAACGATGAGTTGTTGAATTCAGTTGTTTTTCGCATTCGCGATGATGTGTATAACACTTTTTACAAGGTTTACCTGAGCCGGTATAACAATCTTCAAACCCTTTCGCTGCGCTGCAGCTGCCCATATAACCTGGGCGATATTTGCCGCCACGAAGCGGCTGCCTTATTCCGGCTGCAGGAACTGATAGACAATAACCAGCTTGGTGAAACAGAAACGGAATTTAAACAGCAACACACGGTTGTAAAACTTAAACAACTTGAACTGCGTTCGATAAAATTACTCTCTGCTCCGGATGCCTTAACGCTTGCCGAAGACTTTTTGCGCAGCAACAAAGCAAACATTCTTGAAGCCGCCAATGATATGGTAAGGGCCGAAATGAATTATGAAGGCGAAATGTATAGCCTGCAATTCCGCCGCAATGATGAGCGCAATCTTGATACGAGCTGTACCTGCAATTCGGAAACGCATTATCCCCTGTGCTTACATAAAGTAATTGTGCTGCTGCAATTAATGCGTAATCACGGCCCGGATTTTTTTGGTTCCATCAGTAACCGCGACCGTGAAAAAAACAAACTGCTGGCTTTATATGGCTATACAGTAGAGGATGACCTGGAAGGAAAATTTGAATTTACATTCCGCGATGGCAAACCTTTTTTACGTGTGCTTGACCCCGGCATAAAACGGGTATCTGCGCCGGCAACGCCGGAACGCAAACCTTTTCAAATGCCCATGGCGAAAGAGAAAGAAGTGCTGGTGGAAGAGAAAGCGCCTGCCGTTATACAACATCAAAAATTAGGTGTTGTGCTGAGGTATGATGCGCAGCAATATCCGTTTATACAGGCCGATGCCGTGAAGGGAGAAGCCGATGAAGAACAAAAACATTTTACCGGCAAAACAGAAAGGCTCGACCTTACCAAGTTTGTAAACACGGAAGACCTGGATGAAGACGACAAAATGCTGTTGCAGCATTTACGCAAGCTCTTGCCGAATGAAGTTACACGATACCTGAATCGTAACTCACCCTTCAGCGGTATTTGGGAAAACATCATTCAGCAGCATAACGATGACCTGCCCGAAGAAACACGTTATCTTATTATAGAATATCTCTTACCCAAATACAAGAAACTATTTTCAGAAATAAGCGAAAGCAATTTTGCTTTTTCATTGCCGCTGCAAAAACAATTTGTAACGGCGAATATTGAGCCCGCTGTTCTTTCTAACCAATATGTGCAGCCTCAATTCATTATAGCGCATGAAAACAATGCTTATGAAATAAGATGTTTTGTAAAGCTGCTGAGTGCTGTTGTAGCAATTGAAGAAAATGCAATGGCTTCACCGCTGGTTTTTCAGCATGAAAATACTTTCTATTTATGGCAATCAACGGAAGCGGTGTTGCTGGCCGACCGTTTTCTGGCAGAGGGAAAAATTGTTATTGCTGAAGAAGACTGGAGCAAACAGCTTGCTGAATTTATACTTCCGCTAACAAAGCAATATGATATTCAGTTCAGCGGCATACAAAAAGAGGAGCTTAAAAACATTAAGCCCGAAATGCGGCTGATGATTAAAGAGAAAGGCGATTACCTTTTGTTTCAGCCTTTTTTTAATTACAACGGCTTCGATGTAAGGCCCGAAGATAAAGACCGCATTATTGTTCCTTCTGCAGGCAGGCTCGTGATCATTCACCGCAATGATGAAGCAGAGAAATCGCTCATTAAAAAAATTGAGAACCTGCATTCGTCCTTTATCCATACAGATGACAATACGCTTGCATTAAAAGGCACAGACGTTTTAAAGAATAACTGGTTCTTTTTATTTGCCGATGCGGTGAAGGACATGAACATTCCGGTGTATGGCTTTGATGCACTGAAAAAATACCGTTTCAATACGTCAAAGCCTTCAACCAAAATATTCATCAGCAGCAATACAGACTGGTTTGATGCAAGGATTGATATTCATTTTGGCGAACAGAAAGTTACCGTGGCTGATGTTAAAAAAGCATTGGCAAACAAGCAGCAGTTTGTGCCGCTGCAGGATGGCACTTTAGGCATTTTGCCGGAAGACTGGATCAGGAAATATTCCATGTTGTTTGCAGTGGGCGAAGGCAAGGCCGCCAACATTAAGCTCAGCAAATATCATTTTGGCGTTATTGAGGAGCTGTATGCCCAGCGCAATGAAGAAGAAATTTTCTTTAAGCTGGAAGAAAAATATGAGCGTTTAAAAGAACATCATTCCGTAAAACAAATTGACCCGCCGGAACATTTGTCGCATGTATTGCGCCCTTACCAGATATCGGGTTTTCAATGGCTTAATTATTTAAGCGAAGTGCACTGGGGCGGTATCCTGGCCGATGATATGGGCCTGGGTAAAACAGTGCAGGCTTTATCATTCCTTCATCATTATAAAACACAAAAAGGCCGGTTAAGAGCATTGGTTATTTGCCCAACCTCGCTCATGTTTAACTGGGAAAATGAAATAAAAAAATTCACGCCTTCGCTTACCTGGTATATTCATCATGGCAGCGCGCGCTCACAGCAATTGGATGCCTTTTATAAATCTGATGTGGTTATTACAACGTATGGCACTTTGCGCAGCGATATTCAGTTGTTTACCGAAGCAGAATTTGATTATGTGATATTAGATGAAAGCCAGGCCATAAAAAACCCGCACAGCAAAGTAACCAAAGCGGCGAGCCTGCTGAACGCCAGGAACCGTTTGTGCATGAGTGGTACGCCTTTGCAGAACAATACATTTGATATGTATGCGCAAATGAATTTCTTAAACCCGGGCATGCTGGGCAGCATGGAATTCTTTCGCCAGGAATTTGCCATACCCATTGATAAGTTTGGCGAAAAAGAGCAGAAAGAGCATTTGCGCAAACTTTTATATCCATTCATTTTGAGAAGAACGAAAGAGCAGGTGGCCAAAGACCTGCCTGAAAAAAGTGAAATGATCCTGTTCTGCGAAATGGGTGATGAACAGCGCAAGATTTATGATGCTTACCGCAACGACTACCGCGATAAAATATTAGGCACCGTTGAAGATAAAGGCGTACAGAAATCGCAATTAACCATTTTGCAGGGCCTCATGAAACTGCGCCAGATATGCGATAGCCCATCCATTATAAATGATGAGGAAAAATACCCGAATGTCTCCGTTAAGCTGGAAGAATTAGGCAGGGAAATTTCTGAGAATATCGGCAACCATAAAGCGCTTGTTTTCTCCCAGTTTCTCGGCATGCTGGCGCTGATAAAAGAAAAAATGAAAGAGCTTGGCATTGAGTATGCTTATTTTGATGGCAGCACTTCCGCCCCTGACCGTGAAAAAGCCATCCAGCGTTTTCAAACAGATGATAACTGCCGTGTATTTCTTATTTCATTAAAAGCCGGCGGTGTGGGCTTAAACTTAACTGCAGCCGATTATGTGTATATTGTTGACCCCTGGTGGAACCCTGCGGTTGAACAGCAGGCTATTGACAGAACACATCGTATCGGCCAAACCAAAAACATATTTGCCTACCGCATGATTTGCCAGGATTCGGTGGAAGATAAAATACTCAAACTGCAGGAACGCAAACGGGCCCTGGCTGCCGATCTTATAACTGATGATACAAGCTTTGTAAAAAGCCTTACCAAAGAAGATGTGGAATATTTGTTTAGTTAGTGTTTGTTATTAAATCTACTTATGGAAATAAAGCCACGTCCCAATCACAGCATTTATATTCAAACGCTGCGGAATATGACGCCTGAACAACGGCTGCAAAAAGCTTTTGAGCTTTCCGCGTTTACAAAAGATTTATTTCTTCAGGGATTAAGAAAAAGATTCAGCGATAAAACCGAAGCAGAAATAAAAGCTATCTGTTTAGAAAGAACAGACAAATGCCATAACCGCAATTATTAGAAAAAGTAATAGCTGTTTTAGATGGCAGCAATATTGATTGTATGGTAGCAGGCTCTATTGTTTCAGGCATACAAGGTGAGCCAAGCGTAAGTTAGTTTGGCTTATAAACATTCGAGCGCTTAAAAAAGCTTATTCCAACTCTGTTGATATGGTCAATAAGATCATTATGTTTTAACGCATGATAATTCAGCACATCAAACTTGTAGGGCATAGGCGTTTCTTCATTTAGCAAATAGCTGATGTGCGTTATTATTTCAAAATTCAAATTTCCTTTCAGCGCAATATCCACATCGCTTCCATTTTTATAATTTCCTTTGGCGCGACTGCCAAATATGAAGGCTTCTTCTATGGCATGCTCTCTTTTCAAAATAGAAATAATAATTTCTAAATCAGTTGCCCTTAATCCAAACTGTTCATTCATATCACTGAAAATTTGTTATAAAGTTGTTTTAAAAGCGGGTAATATTTATTGTGAATCAGCTTTTCAACCTCTGCTGCTTTTTGTTCATCGTATGTATGCGCGGTTAAATTACGATCAAGCAGCAATTCCATCCAGATATGACCATCTGCTATTAAGCCTGTTTCAAACGCTTTTTTAATGGAAGCTCTTGGAGTTTTAACATCGGTAAAACCCTGGTCTTCCAGGTAGTCTTTCAGCATATTCCATGCAAGTTCATAACTCATTTCAAAAAATTGAATAATTCCCGCTTTTTGAATTATATCCGGCGCATCAATCTGCAGGGCATTTGTTAAGTGATTTAACGCCTTTTCAAAATTGCCGAACCGCTGCCGCCAGCGAATATCTGTGTGCTCCATCAAACAAATTTAAATATTTAACTGACGGATCACTAATTCATATTGGTACTTAAGCAAGTAATCACAATATTATTATTTCATCTCTTCTCCAGCAACCACCACATTCTTTTGCGCGGCCTTATTTTATAGTTACTGGTTATATAGGTGCGTATATGTTCCATGGCTTCATCTACACTGTCGGTTATTAAAACCAGTTCAAGGTCTTCAGGGCTTATGGTTTTTTCCAGCACCATTTGCCCCATAAGCTCAGCAAGGTCTTTATAATATTCTTTTCCAAATAAAATAATAGGGAATTCTGTGATGCTTTTTGTTTGAATTAAAGTAAGGGTTTCAAAAAATTCGTCCATGGTGCCAAAGCCGCCCGGCATGCAGATGAAGGCGTATGAATATTTCATCAGCATTTCTTTACGCACGAAAAAATAATCAATGGTTATGCTGGTATGCAGATACGGGTTCTCATGCTGTTCAAAAGGCAACCTGATATTGCAGCCTACAGATACGCCGCCATTTTCATACGCGCCGCGGTTGGCCGCTTCCATTACGCCGGGGCCGCCACCCGTCATGGTAGTAAATCCCATCTCCGCAATACATTTGCCAAATGCCCGCGCTTTTTCATAATAGGCATGGCCTTCTTTAAACCTTGCGGAACCAAATACCGTTATACAAGGCCCCACAAAATGCAGTGTGCGGAATGCTTTTATAAACTGCCACCATACTTTTAAACTGAATACCAATTCCGATCCGCGGCTTTTAGGGCCTTCCAGAAATACTTCTTCCGCAGGAAGAAGCCGTGTTATTTCTTCTTTTGGCAAGTTTGTTTCATTCATTGGCATGGGTAAAAATAAAAAGGTTTTATTCTAACTTAGTCATAATTGTTTTAAATAAAGTTGATTATGTTATTGCATGTAAACAGTGATAATCCAAATGCGCGCCATATAAAAGCCATAAAGGAATGTTTACTGGATGGCGGCGTTATTATTTATCCGACAGATACCATTTATGGTTTAGGCTGTGATATTTTTCAGCATAAGGCTATTGAAAAAGTTTGCAGGATAAAACATGTTGAGCCGCATAAAGCACAGCTAAGTTTTGTTTGTTATGACCTGAGCGATCTGAGCCATTATACAAAAGGTATTTCTACACCTTTATACCGTTTGCTGAAAGAATATTTGCCGGGCCCTTATACTTTTATTTTGCCGGCAAGCAAAGAAGTGCCAAAAATTTTGCAAAGCAAAAAAAGCACCATTGGTTTGCGTGTGCCTGATAATAATATTGCAAGGCAAATTGTACGGGAGCTTGAACATCCCATCTTATCTGCTTCACTGCCCGGGGAAATGGTGGAGGAATATACCGACCCTGAACTGATTTATGAGAATTTTAAAAATCTTGTTGATATTGTTGTTGACGGCGGCGCCGGCGGAATGCTTCCTTCAACCATTATTGATTGCACCAGGGATGAATATGAAGTGCTGAGAATGGGCGCGGGTGAGTGGAATGAATAAAGACTGGTTCAGTCTTTTTAGACTGAACCAGTCTCGTTAACTAAACGGCATTTTCACAATTTTTGCTTTGATGAGTTTATTGCGGATGTCAATAAAAATTTCATTATCCATCCCGGCGTATGCAATATCCACATAACCCATGCCTATAGCTTTGCCAAGCGAGGGAGATTGTGTGCCACTGGTTACTTTACCAATAAGATTTCCTGCTGCATCTTTAATTGCATAATCATGGCGCGGTATGCCGCGGTCTATCATTTCAAAACCTGCCAGCTTTCTTTTAATACCTTCCGCTTTTTGTTTTTCCAGTATTTCTTTTGCCGTAAACGCTGAGGGTTTATTCAGTTTGGTTATCCAGCCCAGGCCTGCTTCAAGCGGCGAGGTTGTATCGCCAATATCATTGCCGTATAAACAAAAACCCATTTCCAAACGCAGCGTATCTCTTGCGCCCAGGCCTATTGGTTTTATGCCCGTTTCTTTGCCTGCTTCAAAAATGGCATTCCAGATTTTATCTGCGTTATCATCTTTATCCTCGAAATAAATTTCCACGCCGCCTGCGCCTGTGTAGCCGGTTGCGCTGATGAGCACATTATCCACACCGGCAAATTTTCCTTTTACGAATGTGTAATATTTTAAGTTGAGAATATCATTATCCGTCAATGGCTGTAAAATCTTTGTAGCATTGGGCCCCTGAATGGCAAGCAGGCAGGTTTTATCGCTTATGTTGTGCAATTCAACAGCCCCCCCCTGTTGGGAGGGGAAATTATGTTGCTCAATCCAGTTCCAGTCTTTTTCAATATTGCCGGCATTTACCACCAGCATATACACCTTATTGGTTTCAATGCAATACACCAACAGGTCATCCACAATGCCGCCTTCATTATTGGTAAAGCAACTGTATTGCGCCTTGCCATTGGTTAACCTGGAGGCATCATTGCTTGTAATGCGCTGAATAAGGTCTAAAGCATTTTCGCCCTTCAAAATAAACTCGCCCATGTGGCTTACATCAAATACGCCGGCATTGTTGCGCACGGCAGCATGTTCGTCGTTAATGCCTGTATAGCTTATCGGCATATAATACCCGGCAAATTCAGCCATTTTAGCGCCCAGCGCAATATGCTTTTGTGTAAAAGGTGTATGCTTCATGCCCTGTTTAAGCGCTCTTCCTGAGAAGCGGTTTTTTTAAAATTGATTTTAATTACCGGCGGCAAAAATAAGCGAGATAAGGGGAGAAAAAAATTAAGAATAACCATCACATTTTGTGCTTCAGCCTGCCAACTCCACCTGCTTTTGGTATCTTTGAAACCAGTTTAAATTTTCTGCATGGGAAAGCCCCGCTTCTTTTACTCGTACAGGCATGCAGGCATAACCCTGTTCTTTATATTTTTTATAGAACAGGCATCAGGCCAGTTTATTTCAGGGTTAAATAAGGATAGCCTGAAACGCAGGATCGCGGCAGCGCCTGCAGATACCAATAAGGTAAAAGCATTGCTTAGGCTGGGAGAAGATTATACCCTTAATTCGCCCGATTCAGCCTTTCATTATTTGAACATGGCTGGCACGCTCAGCCATCAGCTCAATTACCCGGCAGGAATGATCCGATACAGGTTTTTATACAGCGGGTTATTAGAGGCACAGGGAAAGTTTGAAAAAGCGCTGAAGCTAAGCCTTGAAGCCGTTGATATCGCCCAAAAAAATAACTTACAACATTTTTATGCAGTAGCCCTTAGCAACGTTGCCACAGACTATCAATATAATGACCAATATGCAATGGCTGCAGATTACTATCTTAAAGCACTGCCATTGATGGAAAATGAGCACAGCCCTGATTTAGATATAATATACGGCAATCTTTCCGGCGTATATAACCTGCTCAGGCAGCCCGGTAAAGCGCTTGTTTATGCACGTAAAAGCGTAACCGCAGCAGAGCAAAAAAACAATGCCAGCGCCAAAGGCGCGGCTTACGGCAACCTTGGTAATATACTGTATTCTCTGAATGAATTGAATGAAGCCATTAAATACAGCAGCATGGCTTACCAGGCCGCCCTGGAAGTAAACGATAAATATTTAGCAGCCATTTCCCTGTCGAATATCGGAGAAGCTTATACCGGAAAAAAAGCATTTGACAGTGCCGATGCGGTTAATAAGAAAGCGTTGCGGTTAGCTGAAGCGTTGAATGACCCGTTTATTAAGTCCGGCTTGCTGTATTCCATCGCTAAAAATTCATTCCGGCAAAAAAAGATGCAGCCGGCTAAGGATTGCCTTGATTCTGCCATTCTCTATGCGCAAAAACACGATCAAAAAAATAATTTAGCCAAAATGCTGTCTCTAATGTCAGACATACAAATAGCCACAGGTAATATAGACGGCTATTTACGGTATCGCAACCAATACGATTCACTGCATCTTGCGCTGCTGAACGAGCCTTTACTGAAAAACATTCAGGAACTGGAGACCAAATATAATGTTGCAAAAAACCAATCAGCGCTATTAAACCAGAAATTGATATTGGAACAAAAGAACAGGGAAACGGCAAAACAGCGCACATTACTTTGGATTTCTGTAGCAGGCTTGCTCATAATGGCTTTTCTTTTTTTCTGGGGATACCGGTATTACCGCCAGCGCCAGCAGCTAAACAAAAAAGAAATGGAAGCCATACAGGCAGAACAGGAAAACATTCGTTTGAAATCTGTGCTGGAAGGGCAATTGCACGAACGCCGGCGCATAAGCCAGGAAATACATGATGATATAAGTTCCGGCTTAACGTCCATCCTGTTTTTAAGCCATGCGGTGCAGGGCGAAAACACAGCAGGAGCAAAACTGAAAAACCTATCGCAGGAATTGGTTCAAAAAATGAATGAAATTATCTGGACGATGAACGATGAGGCAGACACGCTTGAAAACCTCGTGGCTTATACCCGCAAGCAGGTTGCAGAAATGCTTGATAACGCCGGCATTGAATATACTTTTCGTGTACCTGACACCTTGCCTTGCCTTACCATCAGCCAGGCTTTCCGGCGCAATATTTACCTCGTATGCAAAGAAGCCGCCCACAACATTATTAAACATGCCGGGGCAGACAATGCGGTTATAGCTATTAAAACAGATACGTTCTTACGCATTTCAATACAAGACAACGGGAAAGGTCTTCAAAATAATAATGCCTTTGGGAACGGCATTAAAAACATGCAATACCGGATGCAGCAGTTAAACGGAAGTATTGAAATAAACGCTGGAAATGGAACAACCGTAACCATAGCCGCGCCGTTGCCAATATAACCAAAGTTATATTATTGCTGTGCCATTGGATAAGAACTTTACAAAATGGACCTGATTACAATAAGCATTGTGGAAGACATAGCAGAGATACGTGAAGGCATGCGGTTCCTGGTAAACCAAACACCGGGTTTTGCCTGCATTTCTGTTTATGCAAATGCTGAAGATGCATACACCGGTTTGCCGGACGATGCCCCGGATATTGTTATCATGGACATTGCCCTGCCACAGGGAACCGGCATTGATTGCATAAAAAAATTAAAGGCCAAAGGTGTTACTATACAGTTTGTTGTTTTTACCGTGTTTGAAGACAGTGAACAGGTTTTTGATGCTTTAGCGGCTGGCGCCAACGGTTATTTACTTAAAAACACAGCGCCCGATAAAATAATTGCCGCCTTAAGGGACCTGCATGAGGGCGGTTCGCCCATGACCCTTTCCATTGCCCGCAAAGTGGTGGCTTCTTTTCATAAACCGGCGGAAAAAAATGAATTATCACAGAGGGAAATGGATGTATTAACCTTATTATCCAAAGGTTTTTTATACAAGGAAATTGCCGGAAAACTTTTTATAAGCACGGGCACGGTGAAACAGCATATTCACAATATTTACGAAAAGTTGCATGTGCAGAACCGTACGGAAGCCATCAATAAAATTTTTAACCGTAAGCCCTAACACTATCATCCCCCCGTTTTTAAAGAATGTAACCTTTGTTCTATTGTACGGTCTTTCCCGCCTGAATAGTTTTGAGGCATTCAAAAAATAAGCAAATGAAACCGAGCATGATAATTTTTTCTCACACAACCTGTCCCGAACCAGCTTCGGGAGGGGAATGCCTGCCTGCCGGCGAGGCAGGTGCATCGCGAGGTTCCATGAGACAACTGAAAAACAAATATGCACGAATGAAAACGCTATTCTTCTTTTTGCAGTTTACGCTTTTCTCTTTTCTGTCGCAGGCGCAATTAAATACCAAACTTATTGCATCCAGGTACGGCAGCAGTATTGTAAAAATAATATGTTCAGACACTTCGCAATCCAACGGCGAAAATAAAATGGGGCAATTTTTATTAAGAGGTTCCGGCTTCTTCGTAAGCAGCGATGGTTATATCTTCACAAACAGGCATGTAATTGAAACCTGCGTTTGGGGATATATTGACTATGATTATCTTGATGATTACGGGAAAGTACAACGCAATATCAAAACCTATTCTGAAGCTGCTGTTTATGACAAATCTTTCGTAAAAGCCGAAAGAACCGGATATACGATTCCTATTGTGCAGGTATTTTATGGAACCGGCGAAGACGATTATAAACTTTATATAGCAGAAGTTGTGGCTGTTGGAACGGGCGCTTTTGACGGCGCCATACTGAAAGTTGTAAGCGACATAGACGGACATAAAATAACCCTCAACAATTTTAGCGCAGTTCCTTTAGGCAATTCAGACAGCGTTCAACAGGGGGAACGGTTTTGCGTTGCCGGCTATCCTGCACAAACTATCTATGACGAAACCACATTGCTGCACGATATGAGCACGCTGAGCACAGGCATTATGAGCGGCTACGAATTTAATATGAACAAAGATTACGGATACATTAAAACAGATGCCGCAATACATGGCGGAAACAGCGGCGGGCCTGTATTTGATGAAAATAATAAGGTTATCGGTATTGCCACGGCTTCAGGAATTGCAACAGGAATAGGCCTTGTGGGCGGAATAAACGGTATGTATTATGTATCGGCAAGCAATGCCATAATCCACAGCCAGTTAATCGCTAAAGGGTTAAAGGCGCCAATCAGAGCAATGTCTATAAACACAGCCCTTGGCGAGAGACAGCCTATAAGGACGGCAAATGAAATTAATGGCATTCAATCATCAGCCACATCTCAGAATTTCGCAAACGCAAGTGTATATTTTTCCAATGTTCCTCCGGATAATTCCGGTGCGCCGCCGGGCCAGTCACAGCAATATTCAAGTTTTTCCCTCGATAGTAAAAAAGGCGGAACTGTTTATGTATATATTGATAATTATCCTGCGCTTCTTAATACTGACGCAATAGTTGTGCTTATAGACAAGCTTAACAAGTCAGGGCAATATGAAAAATTTCAGGATAAGAAGTTTGAAATTAACGGCGCTCTTGATTTTACTTATTTTCAATTTACCCTTAAGGAAAGGGGAACTTTCCGGTTTACGGTTTATTCAAAAGATATAGCTTATATAAGTTCCGGAACGGTTGAGTTTGTAAAAAAATAATTGCACCCTTTCCGTTGCCAAAAAATCTTCTGCAGGGTTGTTTATCTGCCTGAGATATTGCAGGTTGCTGAACTGCCCGCTTTTAAAGAATGTAACTTTTGTTCTATTGCTTACGGCTTATGATAAAAATAGTTTTGGAACATTAATTCATCTTAAAATTATTTTTTATGAAACACAAATCTTTAATGCTCGCTATCCTGCTTGCCCCGGTAATTATGTTTGCGCAAAGCGAAAGAAAAGGCTGGTATTTAACTCCGGAATAGGCTATGGCTCATACGAACTTGATATTAAAGCATACGCCGGTAACTACGCCGACCAAAAATTTACGCAACCCGTTATCTGGCTGGGCGCAGAAAAAAAATCCATATTAAATAAAAACGGTTTTGTGCTGGATGCCGGCGGCGGGCTTGCAGGAAGTTTTAAACTAAAAACCAAAAGCACTTTAAGCGGCCCGGAAAATGTTGAAAACAATAAAGGCTGGTCGCTTGGCATTCACGGCCTGGCAAAAGCAGGCTATGAACTAGGCGGAAAGAACAGTTCAATTGTTCCGCTTATCGGGCTTGGCCCTTATTTTATTGACTTGTACAACGGCGCAGCAAATGACGAAGATGCATTCGGCAACTGGATTTACGGTTTACAGGGTTATGCGGGCGTTGAATTTAGCCTGAATACAATAGCCGTGATTCCACACATCAATTTCGGTATTGCAGACTGGGGAAATTCCGGCAGAGAGCTGCATGGAGAGGGAGACAATTATCAAAACGGCCAGCCTTCTATGTTTGAGGCAGGCATAAGTGTTGCATTGCGTTTATAGCTTTTGTTTTATTGACCCGCTTTACAACGGTATCTGTTTTCAACACAATTTTTCTTTCACCTTAAAATTATTGGTTATGAAAAACTATTTCATGGCAATTGCCACTGCATTGTTTCTTTTATTATTAACCGGATGCAATAAAGATGGTGGCAGTTCAGGTGACGGCAGCGCCATTGAAACCCTTGCCGACGCAATGGCTGCTTACAGCAAAATCACAGATATATGGAACGATGAGCTGCGTCCGCAATTAGCTACAGATGATCAAACTTTTACAAATTTTGTTATTAACGGCGAAAGCGGAACGGCTATAGTCAACGGCAAATATTCAGAAATAAACCAAAGTTCTTCCAATACAAGCTACAATGAGTTTAATATGAGCGTAACCGTTGATTTTAAAGATTATACAGGTAAAAACGGGGCTAAGCTAAGCGGCGGGCTTCATTTTTATGAGCTATCCGACACAAGGTGCACCAATTTCACCTGCGCCACACATTCCAGTTATCAGTATTATTCGCTTACACAGGACAACACGGTTTTGCCTGTAGCAATCAGTTTCCTGGAGAACGGTAAAAAATATAGCGATAAGGTTTATATAGATGCAGATAAGGCATCCGGCAGGTTGTCGTGGGACATTTCGCTGCTCAACGGAAAACAAGAAAAGTTTTCATGGTAATATTCATACAGCCAAATATTATTTTACTCAAAAAAATATAACAAAGAACGGCAGCCGTTTAATTTTCCGCCATCTTTTACCCGGAAATAATGCACACTTACGAGCAAAATCTCTTCGGTTACTAATTGAAATTTCCCCAAAAGTTAGCAAATACATAACTTGACCCTCTATTTAATCCGTCAAATGAAAAAATTTTACTTTTTATTAGCATTCTGCTGTGTGACGCTTGTCTTTAACAGCAAATCTTTCGCACAATCAGTTTTAACGCCTTCTGATTCCATAGTAGAATATGACTCAGAAAACCCGCCAACAGAGCCTGATTTCGGCGAAATTGGCAAATGGGTAAGAACCAAGAGCCTTTCCTGGAATACGGATTCTTATAAAGCGTACATTTATAAGGGCTGTGCTTTTCGCCTTAAATTTCCAAAGACGTATGATTCTGCAGCTAACGATGGCAAAAAATACCCCATGATGGTGTTTTTTCATGGTTTGGGTGAAAAAGGAAGCATTTATGATAATGAGCTTCAGCTATATCACTGCAATGAAGCCTTTGCCAATGCGGTGGACAGCGGTACGTTTGACGGATATATTCTCTGTATGCAAAGCCAGGGATACTGGGGCACCGGCCAGTATCAATATATCACAGAAATTATTGATTATATGGTAGCCAATAATAAATTGGACCCTTTTCATATTACCGATATCGGCTTATCTGCCGGCGGGCAGGGAGCCTGGGAGATGATGCTTAATCACCCTGATTATATTTCTGCCATAGCCCCAATGTCAAGTGTTTCTATTGGATATGAAGCAGACAGCATTATAAATAAAGCCAAATTCACGCCGATATGGTTGTTTCAGGGGGGGCTGGATGGCGCTCCGGCGCCTTCAACGGCACAGGCCGTAAGAGATGCTTTTCTTGATTCCGGCGCCGATTTTACCTATACAGAATACTCCAATCTTGGCCATGGTATTTGGGACAGCGTTTGTAAAGAAACAAACCTTTTCCCTTTCATGCTAAACGCTTACAGCTCAAACCCCTGGCCGTTGACGGGCCAAACTGGTTTTTGCGATGAAGACAGCGTTGATGTAACCATGGGCGTAGCGCCCGGCTTTGATGGTTACCAATGGAGGAAAAATGATACCGTTATTTCCGGCGCAACAAGCAATACCATTACAGCAACCAGTTTGGGAACATATCAAGCAAGGGTTTTAAGAGGCACAACCTGGTCAGACTGGTCGCCTACGCCCGTGGTGCTGCAAATAACACCGCCAACAGTAACGGGGCCGATAAGCGTTGACGGCCTGATGAGCAACGTAATTACATCCGGTGATGGCAAGAACTACGTAAATCTGCAAATACCGGACAGTGGTTACACAAGCTATACCTGGGAAAAAGTGGGAAGCGACAGCATTCTTGGCGACGAAAGAATTTATACGGCTACTGAGCCGGGACAATATATTGTTGCTGCTACTGAAGAATATGGATGCTCCAGTGTATTCTCTTCTGCGTTTTCTGTAATTGATGCAGATGGAAAATATCCGCCGGATGCTGCTACAGGCCTTGCTGCGGAAGCTGTTTCCAGTACAACAGTATCGCTAAACTGGGACAACAATCCCAGCGCATTATACAATGAAACTTATTTTGAAATATACAGAAGCACACAGCAAACCAGCGGGTACAGCTTTATTGGCAAGGTGGGCACAGATACCTTAAGCTATACAGATAAAACAACCTCTCCGGGCATTACTTATTTTTATAAAGTAAGAGCAGTAAACGACAGTGGCGCCGCTGCCTTGTCCAATATAGCGAACGTTACCACATTAGCTGATACGACAGCCCCTTCTGCGCCGGCTAACCTTACAATTGTATATGCAACCAATTCATCCATAAATATCCAGTGGGATTCAGCAACCGACAACGTAGGCGTAAAAAACTACCAGATATATATAAACGGCGTAAAAACTTATACCACAACAAGCACCAGTTTTACGGTAAATGCCCTCGACAGCGGCAAGCGCTACGTGTTTTATGTTAAGGCTGCTGATTCAAGTGGCAATACCTCTGTTCAAAGCAATATCGCCAGTTCGGCAGCAGTATTAAGCGGGTTGGTATATAAATATTACCAAGGATACTGGACATCAATGCCTGATTTTAATACACTTACGCCTTTAGCTACAGGCGTGTCATCTAATGTTGATATCAGCGTTCGCCAAAGAAACAGCCAGTTTGCATTTTTGTGGCAGGGGTATATTAATATTCCTGTGGCAGGCACCTACAAATTTCAGCTTATTTCCGATGACGGCAGCAAGCTATGGCTCAACACTTACGATCCTGACGCTACCCCTTTAATTAATAATGATCATACAAGCAGCAGTAAAACAAAATATAAGTCTGTATCCCTGAAAAAGGGCGTTTATCCCATTTCTATAGGCTATTTTCAAATTAACAGCAGCTACACAATCAAATTGTACTGGTCAAGCACTCAGCTTTTCGGAGATACGGTGACACGTAAAATTGAAAGCACATATTTTACCGGTGGTTATACGGCGGCAGATTCAGCGCCCGCAAAGCCCGGCACCGTTTCCCTTTCGGCCCAATCCTATAACAAAATAAAAGTTTCGTGGGTAGATAACAGCAGTAACGAAACCGCATTTCAGATTTACAGGTCTTTAACTGCAGATGGCACATATAGTATAATCCATACTACAGATTCTAATACTACAGAATACGTAGATTCAGGGCTTGCTGCTTCTACAAAATATTATTACAGGATTAATGCGGTAAATAACTATGGCGTTTCTGGCTGGTCAATCCACCCGGGGGCAACAACCCGCGCATTGCCGTCACCTCCGGCGACAGCAACAAATGTTAAGGCTGTAGCAAAATCATCTTCCGTAATTGCACTTACCTGGACAGATAATGCCACGGACGAAACAAAGTATAAAATATACAGGTCGTTCAGCGATTCCTTGCATTATAGATTTCGCGCAGAACTGCCTGCGAATACGGTTAGCTACACCGACTCTTCCTTATACGCAAACAGGACCTATTTTTATAAAGTTTATGCTATAGGCATTAATGATACGGCATCCGTATCATCTTTTGCCCGCACCAAAACAACAAATGATGCCCCTGTAATAACCGCTATGGAAAGCAGAAGTGTGCGTTACGGCATCACCACCACATTACCGGTAACAGCAACAGATGTAAATAATAATACCCTATATTATTCAATACATAATAAACCGGCTTTTGCAACACTCGTAAAAAATGCAGATCAGACCGGAAGCCTGATTTTAAGCCCTACCGCTGCACAGCAAGGAACCTATACGGGTGTAACCATTCTTGCATCAGACGGCAATGGAGGAAAAGATTCCACCGTATTTAATTTAACTGTATCCGCAAACTATGATCCAACCCTTGATTCAATTGCAGATTACACCATTTCTGAAAATGACAGCCTGACCATTAATCTCAACGGAAGTGACCAGAATACAGGCGATTCTTTGTTATGGACAGTAACCAACGCTCCTAATAACTTTAGTTTGGCGGTAGCTGACAGCAAAACCGCAAAACTGACATTACATCCAACATACAGCGCGGCCGGCACGTACGCCGTAACTGTAAAGGTGAGTGATGGCAACGGCGGCTTTACATCAAGAACGTTTAATCTTACAGTTGAAGATAAAGATCCCAATAAAACAATTTATATACGGTTTAAAAATGTGACTGATGCAAGTGCGCCGTGGAATAATATAACCGCGGTAGATACAGACAGCCTGGAAGACGCGAACAGCAATGCCACATCTGTTGGCCTCCACCTGCAAACCAGCTGGTTTGCCACCAGCAACGGCGGCCCAACAACCGGTGACAATTCCGGGGTATATTCTGATACTGTTCTGCAAGAGTATTATTATTTCGGCATATACGGCGGCCCGGACAGTGTAAATGTAAACGTTACCGGACTTGATACAGCTTTAACCTATAAGTTTACCATATTGGCAGCCAGTTCATGGCCCGGCGCATCAGATAACGGTACAACTATCTTTACAACAGGAGATACCTCTGTTTCCCAATATGTTCAGGGCAATACGCAAAATACGGTAGCCTTCACCGGTTTAAAAGCAGATGCCAACGGTACCATAACATTCAAAATGTCAAAGGCAACAGGCACACCGGTTGGTTATATAAATGCACTTGTAATAACTTCCACACTGGATGATGGCAGTGCGCCTTTGACACCGGCATCCCTTACGGCAACAAGCACAGGAAGCGGCGTACAGCTTTCCTGGCAGGATGTTTCCTATAATGAGGAGGCGTTTAATATTTACCGTTCATTAACGGAAACAAGCGGGTATGCCTTGATAGGTTCCACATCGGTTAATACAACAAGCTATTTTGATTCATCTTCCAATGGCGCCACCCAATATTATTATAAAATGCAGGCAGTTAATGAGTATGGCAACTCTGATTATTCCAATATAGCCGGCATTTTAACTTCAGATAAAATACCAGCGCTTACCGCTATCAGCGATGTAGTCGTTAAGGGGGGCAACCAGCTAACTATACCGGTTACGGCCAGTGATGATTCTGCAGACCAGGTAACGCTTACAGAATCCGGCAACCTGCCATCATTTGTAACCTTTACAGACAACGGCGACGGCACAGGTTCATTCCTCATAAATCCGCCATCAGGCACATCAGGATATTATCCCGGAATAACAATAACCGCAAAAGATAACAGTGACTCCACAAGCACAGTTAGCTTTAATATTACTGTTGCAGACAGCCTTTCTCTGGTTTACCTGAATTTTTCAGACGGAAGTGTTTCTGCAGGCAGGCCATGGAATAACCTGAGCAGCTGGCCGTATGCAGGCACAGTATTTAGTGACATAACAGATGTGGACAGCAATGCAACCAGTATTACAGTGACATTGGTAGATAGCTTTGAAGGCGTTGTGGCTTCCGGCATGCAGACCGGCAACAATGGGAATATTTACCCGGATGCTGTAATCCGCACCGGGGAATATGAAGGATCAACCAGTGCGAGGAGAATAACCATATCCGGGCTGTCATCAGCCAAAAAATACAATTTTGTATTTTTCAACAGCCATGACGATGGTTTGGACGGAACAACAAACTTTACAATAGGCAGCCAGACCGTTACACTGAATGCAACCTATAACATCAATAAAACAGTTCAGATAAATGGCATTACACCCGATGCGAATGGAGAGGTAACTATATCCGTTGCCAAAGCCTCCGGGGCAAGCTATGCGTTCTTAAGCAGCCTTGTTATTCAAAGTTATGACAGCGCCCAAACGCTGCTGGCGCCGGAAGACCTGCGGGTTATTCATTTAACCCGGCAATCGGTAAGCCTGCAATGGGCAGACAGGAGCTCAGATGAAACCGGGTTTAAAATATGGAGAACCCTTGACAGCACGGGCAAT
This sequence comes from Parafilimonas sp., assembly GCF_047606085.1. Lineage (GTDB taxonomy): Bacteria > Bacteroidota > Bacteroidia > Chitinophagales > Chitinophagaceae > Parafilimonas. The sequence continues at coordinate 3,067 of NZ_JASGEX010000171.1, read as the reverse complement.
TATTCTCTGCTGGCCACGGTTGATTCAAATGTTACAACGTATGTTGATTCAAATCTAACTTCCGGTACAACATACTATTATATTGTTCAGGCAGTGAATGCCAGCGCCGGCTCTAATTTCAGCAATGCAGTGTCAGCCACCACTTATTCCCAGGCTGTGTATGTCAATTTCACGTATGCTAATAGCGCCAGTACCCCATGGAACAATACATTAGCGCTCCCGGCGGCTGGTAATACATGGGATAATTTATTTGACGATACGGGCATTCCGTCAAGTATAAGTATGGAAGAGGTGGATGATTTTGCAGGTATATACGATGCGGGAATGAATACGGGCAGCGATTCCGGCATCTTTCCGGATAAAGTTTTAATTGATAATTACGGGCTTTATGCCGGTGGAGAGGCCACCCTTAAAATAACCGGCCTGAATTTAAACAAAAAATACGATTTCACTTTTTTTGCAAGTTCACAGGCTTACGGAGATGTAAATACAGCCTATACGGTAAATGGCAAAAGCACGGTACTGAACGCATCGCTAAACATAAATGGCACAGCCACTATTTATGGAATAACGCCTGATGAAAACGGCGATGCCATTATTACAATAGCGCCTAACAGCACTGCATCACAGTATGGATTAATTGGCGCGCTGATTATCCAGGAATATAATGCCGCAGGCAGCGCTCCGGATTCCGGGGTGGTTAATAGTTCCACCAGTTCTTCCAGTACCAGTAACAATCTTGCCAGTAAAACAATCACAACAGAAAAAACGGTAGCCAAAGCAGTGTTGGCATACCCCAGTCCTTTCAGTTCTGATTTTACACTTTCCCTGCAGTTAGACCAGGAAGATAATATTGAAGCGATGCTATACGATATAAGCGGTAAGCTCGTTTACAGCAAGAAGTTTGAAAACCTTCAGCAGGGGGCGCAGAGTGTAAAAATCACTCCCGGGCAAAATTTATCTTCAGGAATGTATTTATTAAGGATCCTTTATCTAAACAAGAAAACCAGTGATTATATTAAAATCCAAAAGCAATAATGTTTAATTCCCTTTTGCAATAATTTGCACCATCCGGGCGGAAACTCTGCAAGAAATTACATTTTCAAACAGTTTTTCCGCCCTTCTGGTTTAAGCCGGCATGGGGGAAACGCCCATCCTGTTTTTGAAGGAAAAACAACCGGGCTATTCGGCAAATTAAATTTTGGGCAAACCGTCCTGTTATTTCAAAAAATAGGGAACCGTGCCGGTAGAATCCAGATCAGGATAATGAAAACGGCTTACATATACCGGCCCGGGCAAAAATTCATCTTTCGTTTGCTTAAGCTCCTTATTGAGCAATGTATCGAAATGTGCCTGCAAAGATGCATAAAGCGGGTTGCCAATTAAATTATTCAACTGGTAAGGATCATTTTTGTTATCAAACAACAGCCATGGGCCTTTTAAATCCCTTGCGTATGTATAGTTGGGCGTGCATACGCCCCTGTATTCTTTTCCACCGTTGCCTCTTGCCCATTCGCCAAAAGGCTGCACGCAGGTAATGAGCGCAACCGTATCTTTTGGCTGGTCAAAGCGGCCCTGCATATATCCGCTGAAGCTTGTTCCCTCAACAGAAGAAGGGATTTTTATGCCCGCAACTCCCAGAAGGGTAGGCATAATATCTTCTGTATTAAACATAGAGGCATACCTCCCCGATATAATACTATCTGTACCGTGATAATAAAAAAGCATAGGCACTTTTATTGATTCATTATACGGCTGCTGTTTCCTGAAATATCCGTGAGAGCCCAAAAGGTCTCCGTGATCAGACGTAAAAAGTATGATTGTATTATCCAGGATATTGCTTTGCTTTAATTCAGCCAGCAATTCGCCCACCATTTCATCTATTGCAGAAATATGTGCGTAATAACCTGCAAGCGCACTGCCTGCTTTTAGGCGCATGTTGTCCGGAACATTAGGCAATAATACCAGTTTGGATGAATCATACATTCGCCTGTATTTTTCAGGCGCCGTATTATATGGGTTGTGGGGAGCGCCTAATGAAAGCATCAGAAAAAAAGGCTTTTGCCCATTGGCATGTTCGTGTATATATTTTTTGGCATCCTGCGTTTCAGCGATTACATCATAGCCCTGCCAGTAGTGCCTCGATGTATCATTGTTGTCGTAATACAGGGAATGATTATAATCATGATCGCAGTTCACGGCCTTCCAGTATTGAAAACCCTGTCTTCTGTTTCCCGGAGGCGTATAGGAAAGCCGGTATTGGCCATCAAGATGCCATTTGCCAATGAAGGCGGTTTGGTAATTGTTTTTAGCCAGCACTTTGGCAAGCGTTACAGCATTTGTATCCAATAATACATCATTCATAAAAACCCCGTTGGTAAGCGGGCGTTGCCCCGTAAGCAAAGAAGCCTTATTTGGGGTGCATACCGGCAGGCCGGATACCGCGTTTTTAAAGTTGGCGCTTCCGGCAGCCAATTGATCGAGGTGTGGCGTTCTAACATTCGGATCTCCGGCATAACCGGCTGCCTGGTATCGCCATTGGTCGGTTAATATTATCAGAATGTTTGGAACATCCTTTCGCGAACGGCAGCCTTGTTCAAATGCCAGGATAAAAAGAATAAATATTAATGAAAAAAGAAACCTGTATTGCATATAAAATGATTTTAAAGAGCGTAAATTAATATCCCTCATTCTGTACTAAACCAAGGGTTTTGTTTAATTCGTCTCCGGGGATAGGAAATAAAACCAAAGATAGCGCAGGTATGCAGGGCGAGCTTTGCGTATGGTACTTGTGCGGGTTTGCTTTATTTTATGTTGCAAGGCACAAGTACGCTGCGCGGCAAAAGCTAAGCGGCATACTTGCGCCAGATAGGGGGTACTAAAAAAAAACAAAAAGAATACTTAACGGAAGAACTTATGATGACATGCCTGTTAGGTAATAGCTATTCTATTTTAAAGAGAGTATAAAATAGATTGTGTAAACGGATTTAAGTAACTGCATTTAAAGCCGGCATCTGTTTTCAAAGATAGTTAAGAATTGATGGAGAATGAACCCCCAATTTTGGAT
>NZ_JASGEX010000170.1:0-18821 GCF_047606085.1 Parafilimonas sp. | reverse complement strand
TGCTTTAGCACGGTTATAGATGAATTTCGATAGAGGTGAGTGCCAGCGGCACAGCCTGCCCCGACTATTCGGGGATGCATAATGAATCGAGCCGATGGCTCTCAACAACATTTTGGTGGTTTCAAACGGGTTGAAACCCGTTTTTACAATATTTTTTCGAGGCTACACCTCTTTTTATACATTTAAAATTTTAATACGCCCAATTCGATATAAGGTTTAATGAAGAAATTTACAAGCAGGAAATCCCGGAGGGATTGAATTTTAATAGCCCCGAATAAAATTCGGGGAAAATAAGGCAGGTTTATACCTGAACCCCCGGCAGAGGTTCAACGAAACGATGCCGGTTTAGTACCGGTGTTGCCTGAGACTGGCTCAGTCTCAAAAGACTGAGCCAGTCTGTATCAAATATTGAAAATTTATTCCATTACGAAAGTTTCCAGGAATTTGGTAGTAAAATTGCCCTGGCGGAAGTCTTCATTCTTCATAAGCTGAAGATGGAAAGGGATGGTTGTTTTTACACCGTCAATCACATATTCGCTTAAAGCGCGGTACATGGTATCAATGGCTTCTTCGCGGGTGCGCGCAACGGTAATGAGCTTGCCGATCATAGAATCATAATACGGCGGTATTACATAGCCTGCATACACATGGCTGTCCACCCGCACCCCATGGCCGCCCGGTGTGTTCAGCACATTTATCCTGCCCGGCGAAGGGCGGAAATCGTTATACGGGTCTTCTGCGTTTATGCGGCACTCAATGGCATGCATTTGCGGCAAATGGTTTTCGCCGGATATCTTTTCGCCCATGGCGATCTTTATCTGTTCTTTAATAAGATCAAAGTTGATCACCTCTTCCGTAACGCAATGTTCCACCTGTATGCGGGTATTCATTTCCATGAAATAGAAATTGCGGTGCTTGTCAACCAGAAATTCTATGGTGCCTACACTTTCATAATTAATGGCGGATGCGGCTTTAATGGCAGCGGCGCCCATTTTTTCACGCAGATCGGGCGTCATAAACGGGGAGGGCGATTCTTCCACTAATTTCTGGTGCCTGCGCTGTATGCTGCAATCACGCTCGCTTAAATGGCAAACGGTACCATATTGATCGCCGGCCACCTGTATCTCTATATGGCGCGGCTCTTCCACAAACTTCTCCATATAAATGCCATCATTCTTAAATGAGGCGGCAGCTTCCGCTTTGGCTGTATTGTAAGCACGTTCCAGCTCGCTCTCATTCCACACTACGCGCATACCTTTACCGCCGCCGCCGGCTGTTGCTTTTAAGATAATGGGATAACCAATATCTTTCGCAAGCGATTTGGCTTCATCCAGATTCTTCAATAAACCTTCGCCGCCGGGTACAACAGGCACGCCTGCTTTTATCATGGTTTCTTTGGCGGTTATCTTATCGCCCATGGCATTTATCATGGCGGGCGTGGGCCCTATGAATTTAATACCATGATCGCCGCATATCTGCGCAAACTTTGAATTTTCTGCCAGAAAACCATAACCCGGATGAATGCCATCAGCATTCGTAATTTCGGATGCAGCTATTATATGCGGGATATTAAGGTAAGAATCGCCGCTTTGCGGCTTGCCTATGCACACCGCTTCATCCGCAAAGCGCACATGCAGGCTGTCTTTATCAGCCGTAGAATAAACCGCCACGGTTTTAATGCCCATTTCCCTGCAGGTTCTTATAACACGTAAGGCAATTTCGCCGCGGTTGGCTATGAGAATTTTTTTAAACACGTTTCTGATTTGAAAATTTGAAAATGTAATAATTTGAAAATGATAACTACAACCTGAAAATCTGAAGATTCAGATTTTCAAATTGCCATTATCTTCAAATTATGGCTCTACAAGAAATAAAGGCTGATCGTATTCAACGGGACTGGCGTCTTCCACAAGAATTTTGGCAACCCTGCCGCTTATTTCACTTTCAATTTCATTGAAAAGCTTCATGGCTTCTATAATGCAAACAACTTTGCCCGGTGCAATTTCATCTCCCACTTCAACAAAATTGGGTTTATCGGGAGATGGCCTTTTATAAAAAGTACCGATCATCGGGCTTTTTATGGTGATAAGATTATCGGCCTTTTGCGCAGCCGTTTCAGAGGGTGTGGTTGATACGGCTGCCGGAAGCGTGGGCTGCAGTGCCGCCTGCGGCTGATATACCGGAACCTGTACCGGCACCTGCTGTATTTCAGCCTGGTAAACCTTATCTCTTTTTTGTTTAATCAATATTTTAAAATCTTTTTCTTCAATGCTTAACTCCCCTATGTTGCTTTTATTGATAAGCTTAATAAGTTCCTGAACCTGTTTATAATCCATAAATTGAATTTTGGGGTTATTTATATGATTTTACTGAAAAAGGGCAGCAAAATAGGGCAAAGATTGAAGAAAACAACCAAATTTGAATAAAAATAAGGTGATTTCTGAAAATATATTTACTTCCAAATTTTGCAAGGTTATAATTAGGAAGAAAAAATTATACCTGGCACAGCTATGCAGGTATGCGTATATCATTAACGGGCATCTTCTGATACTTTTAATTCCTAACTGCATATAAGTTATCTTACCCATATCAGCATCTGGGATAGCCATTTTGTTTTTCGGTAAACAAAGGGGCTAAGTAGCAAACAAGGGGCTGTAATGTTTAGTAGTGAAGATTTTGAGTATCCGCTGCCTGCCGGTTTTGATCCACTTTGCCGGCAGGGTTACAAAGTGCAGGATAAAGTTTTTTAAACGCATTTCGGGTTTTACAAATTGGAGCTTTTCAGCATAAGCCCTCTTTACGGTATTGAACAAGAGATAAGCTACGGGCATGGCATACAGGTAAACAGTATTCATCTCCATATTATCAAAAGGCAGCTTATTCCAATTAAAGTCATAATCAAATTCTTTAAAGTGATGTTCACCATCCCGTCCTCTCTGGTTGTAGATCCGGATACATTCAAGAGGTGTGTGTTCCTTACCGGAGGTAACAACCGCATAGTGATGATTTTAGGGGCTGTATCTATAACAGCGCCTTATGCATGTTCATTTTCTTCCAAATGCGTTACACCGCCGGAGATAACAAACTTCATGGCTTCGGCACCGTTCATATTATTAACCGGTTTTATTTTTTCTTTCGGCACAAAATAAACCACGCCGGTAAGCGCGTATGATAAAGGCACATATACCGCTACATGCGCTTCCAGGCCAAATTGCGAAACATCGTGCTGCGTGATAAAACCAATGCGCCAGGTATCGGCAGCGTCAACACTTACCAATACGGGTTTATCAAACTTTTTGCGGTTGCCGCCAAAAGCTTCCAGGAAGTCTTTCACGGCGGAATAAATGTATTTTATACCAGGCGTTTGCTCCAGCACCTTATTTAAAAAGCTCAAAATCTTTGAAACAAAGAAGGAGGTGGATATAAACCCGATAATGGTTACAATTATTACCACCATTAAAAAGCCAAGGCCGGGAATGGTGCGCAGCGATCCATCCGGCGCTGTCATCCATTTGGGGAATAAGGCAAATAAAATATCAGGCAGGAAATTGTCAACCAGGTTAAACAGCCATACCACTACATATATGGTAATGGCAATAGGCGCAATGACAATAATACCCTGGAAAAAATATTGAAGAATGTTTCTGAAACTGAATTTTCCGGACGAATTTTCCATACCGCAAAATTCCGCTCAAAACAGGTAAAGTTTGCCGTTCGGCAAAAAATAATAAAAATTTCTTCATGGAAACTTTGGTTACAAAAATAGTTTCCATAGTTTTGGCCGGTTTTAATGTTATGGGCATAAAGGAAAGAATTCAGGAAAAAGCCGAAGAGCTTTTTTTCAGGTACGGTATCCGAAGCGTTACAATGGATGAAATAGCCGGCCAGCTTGGCATTTCAAAGAAAACGATTTACCAGTTTTATTCTGATAAAGACTCACTGGTAAAAGATATATTTACAGGTATTACAGATGAGAATAAAAAGAAATGCATTCAGTTTAAGGATAATTCTGAAAACGCCGTTCATGAGCAGTTTCTTGCAGCCGATTCAGCACAGGAAATTTTCAACAACCTGAATGCCTCGGTGCTGTTTGACCTTAACCGCTTTCACCCGGATACGTTTGCAGAATTTGAAAAGTTTAAAAAACAGTTTCTTTTCAACTGTATTAAAGACAACCTGGAGCGCGGTATAAAGGAAGGCCTCTTCAGGAAAGATGTGGATGTGAACATCATTACCTGGCTAAGGCTTGAAATGATCTCCGGCATTTTTCATAACGAAGAAGTGGTAAGCGGCAAAACAAAACTGCATCATTTTGAAGATGTGATGCAGGATTTTTTTCTCCATGGTGTCTGCACCGAAAAAGGGTTGGCTTTAATATCAAAATACAAACACCAACGTCAAAAAAAATCAGCATGAAGGTATTGAAAAGCACGTTGCTTTCTGGGTTAATATTCATTTCGGCAAAGGCAGTTTCGCAAGAGCCTGCAGTGCATGCCTTTTCTATAAAGGATTGCATTGATTACGCCATGAAAAATAATGTGCAGGTTAAAAATGCGCTGCTGGATATACAGGTGCAGCAGCAGGATAACCGTGTAACCACCGCCCAGGCCCTGCCCTCGCTTAATGGCAGCGCCGGCTTTACCGACTACCTTAAAATTCCCACCCAGCTTTTGCCGGGCGAATTTTTTGGCCAGCCTGCCGGCACGTATGTTCCTGTGCAATTTGGCACGAAATACAACGCATCCGGCTCCGTTACGCTGCAGCAAACTTTGTTTGACGGGCAGGTTTTCATAGGCTTAAAAGCACGCAAAACTTCCATTGATTACCGCCGGAAAAGCCTGGCCGTAACGCAGGACATGATAAAACAAAACATCTACAAAATATACTACCAGCTTGTAGTAAGCAAAACACAAATTCAGCAGATAGACGCCAACATCAACCGATCAAAAGACCTGCTGCGCGTGAATGCCGCCCTGCAAAAAAACGGCTTTGGGGAGCAGATTGAAGTGGACAGAACTTCTGTGCAGCTTGCTAATTTTCAAACAAACAGGCTTTCTGTAGAAAGCACCATCAGCAATGGCTATTACGGGCTGAAATTTTTACTGGGCATGCCGGTAAAAGACTCCCTGGTTTTAACGGATACCTTATCTGAAGACCAGTTAAAGCAGGGACTGCTGAATGAAGGCGCTTACACCTATGAAAGCCGCAGCGATTACCAGGTGCTGCAATCTACCGTGAAGCTGCAGGAGTTTAATGTGAAACGTTATAAAATGGCTTTTATACCCACATTAAGCTTAACGGGCAATTTCTTAAGGCAGGGCCAGAGCACGGAGTTTAATATTTTCAGCAAAGGGCAATGGTTTAATTCTTCTTACGCAGCGGTTAACTTATCTGTTCCGCTCTTTAACGGGTTTTCAAAAGATGCCAATATTAAAAAGGCAAAGTTTCAATTGGAACAGGCGCAGAACCAGCTTGCGGATCTCAAAAATTCAATTGACAACAGCGCTATACAGGCAACCAATAATTTTCATACAGCCATCAGCACGCTTGACGACCAGCAACGCAATGTTGAGCTGGCAGAACGTGTATATGCCCAATCGCAGAAAAGATACGAATCCGGCCTGGGCACTTTGCTCGATATAACCAATGCGCAGGCTGATCTTAGCATTGCCCAAAGCAATTACATCAACGCTATGTATGATGCGGTAATAGCAAAAATTGATTACCTGTATGCAACGGGCCAACTTCAATAATTCAATCAAACTAAGTTTATGCATATAGTAAAACATATAACAGTCGCAACTGCTTTAATGGCGCTCGCCTCCTGTGGCAGCGAAAAAACAGGAAACACCCTTGCTGATAAAAAGGCAAGGCTGGAGCAACTGAAAAAGCAACAGGAAGATATTAATAAACAGGTGGCCAGCCTGCAGGCTGAAATTATAAAGCTCGACCCTTCTGCCAATCCGGAAAAGGCAAAACTGGTTGCCATAAAAAAATTGTCAACCGAAGATTTTCAGCACTATATAAACCTGCAGGGCAAAATTGATGCAGAGAACATTGCTTATGTTACCCCGCGCAACCAGGGCGGCCAGGTAAAAGCAGTTTACGTAAAACAGGGCGATGTTGTAAGGAAAGGCCAGTTGCTGCTTAAATTAGATGATGCTGTGCTGAAAACGCAGTTAAACAATGCAGAAACACAGTTGAAATACGCCCAGGATATTTACCAGCGCAGGAGCAATTTATGGAAAGAAAATATTGGTACGGAAGTAGAGCTTACCACGGCCAAAAACAATGTTGACCAGGCGCAGCACCAGGTTGACCTGATGAAAGAACAACTGGGTTATACAAATGTATATGCTGAAATGAATGGCATTGCCGAAGAGGTTACGATAAGGGTGGGCGAAACATTTACCGGAAATCCCGCCACGGGCAGCTACATAAAGCTCGTAAACACCGGCGATCTTAAAGCAACAGCCCAGGTGCCCGACAATTACCTGGAAAAAGTAAAAACCGGCAGCACCGTAAAGATCATCCTGCCCGACATTAACGATACCATCATATCAAAAATTTCAGTAGCCGGCAAGGTGATTGACCCAAATAACCGCACCTTCCAGATTGAAGCGAGACTGCCTTCCAACGCCAGTTTCAAACCCAACCAACTGGCATTTGTAAGGATAATGGATTATGCAGCCAGCAATACATTTACGGTGCCGGTAAACACCTTACAAACAGACGAACAGGGCAAATATGTACTGGTGGCTGTAAATGAGAACGGCAAAATGTATGCGCGTAAAAAGCATGTGGAAGTGGGGCAGTTGTACGAAGACCAGCTTGAAGTAAAATCGGGCCTTGCTGTGGGCGATATGCTTATTACAGACGGCTTTCAGAATTTATACGATGGCCAGCTGATAACAATTTCAGCCAGCTAAGCCCAGATTAACATGCGGTGAAAAATCACTCACCCAAAAAATTAAACTGAATGTATGAGCTTAATTAATACCAGCGAAAAGTTTAAACAATTTTTTGTTACCTCATGGGCGGTTACCAATAAAACGGCGGTCTATCTGCTTATATTGATCGTTACATTGTGGGGTGTTACAAAATTCATTACCACGCCAAAGGAACAGTTTCCTGATATTGTTATACCCACTATTTATGTTCAAACCATTTATGTAGGCAATTCGCCCAAAGACATTGAGAACCTGGTTACAAGGCCTATTGAAAAACAGATAAAAAGCATAACCGGCGCCAAGATCAATAAAATAACAAGCACCTCGCAGCAGGATTATTCTGCCATTGTGGTGGAATTTGATACGGAAGTAAAAACAGATGTGGCATTGCAGAAAGTAAAGGATGCAATGGATAAAGCCAAGCAGGATCTGCCCACCGATCTTACGCAGCAGCCAACAGCGCTGGAAGTAAACATATCAGACCAGCCCATTATGTATGTAAACGTTAGCGGCAATTATGATGTGCAGCGTTTAAAAAAATATGCGGAAGACCTGCAGGATGAACTGGAAAACCTTCCGGTATTGAACAGGGTGGATATTGTGGGCGCGCCGGAAAGGGAATTTCAGATTAATGTTGACCGCAACCGCATGCAGGCCGCAGGCGTAACATTCGACCAGATAGCCAATGCTGTATCGTATGAAAACCATGATATAACAGGCGGCCTGCTGCAGGTAGGCAATATGAAGCGCACGCTGCAGATACGCGGCCAGTTTAAAACAGCCTTCGATATTGAAAAAGTGGTTGTTACGAACACGTATGGCCACCCGGTTTACCTGAAAGATATTGCCACCATAAAAGACACTTTAAAAACGAGTGAAAGCTATGCGCGGCTCGATGGCAAAAATGTAATTACGCTGAACATTATAAAGCGGGCCGGCGAAAACCTTATTGAAACATCCCAAGCAGTTAAGGCTGCGGTAGCTGAAATGAAGGCCACAGATTTTCCCAAAGACCTGAATGTGGTAATTACCGGCGACCTAAGCAAGAAAACAGAAACCTCTTTTAACGACCTGGTAAACTCCATCGTAATAGGTTTTGTGCTGGTGCTTATCATCCTCATGTTCTTTATGGGCGTGGTAAATGCATTCTTTGTTGCATTGAGCGTGCCGCTCAGCATGTTCGTGGCTTTCGTGTTTTTGCCGTTTGCCGATATTATCATCGGCGGGCATGTAACGCTCAATTTCATTGTATTGTTTGCCTTGCTGTTTGGCCTCGGCATTATTGTGGATGATGCCATTGTTGTTATTGAGAACACGCACAGGATATTTACCCAGAGCAAGGGAAAATTATCATCCACCCTATCGGCTAAAATGGCGGCGGGTGAAGTATTCATACCAGTACTGGCCGGAACGCTTACCACGCTGGCGCCGTTCTTCCCGCTATTGTTCTGGCCGGGCATCATTGGCAAGTTCATGGTGTATTTGCCCGCGATGCTCATATTTACCCTGGCCGCATCCTTAATTGTTGCGTTCTTAATGAACCCGGTTTTCGCGGTTGATTTCATGAACCATGAAGACAATGAAAACAAAGCGCCTAAGTCTGCCATTTTCAGAAATAAAATTTTTTGGGTATTTGTCATATTAGGTGTTTTACTTAATACAATTGGATTTATTTTCCAATCCCATACCGTAGGCAATGTTACTTTTTCTGCATCTGTTAGTGTTGGCCCGGTAAGTGCCGGCCCGGATAACACCTATATTTATTTCTTCATCGGAAACATTGCTTTATTTATGGCATTGCTTATGGTGCTGAACAAATATCTTTTTGATGGCTGGATACACGCCTTCCAGAACAGGGCCTTGCCCTGGATAATGAATCATTATGAAAACCTGTTGCGCTGGGCGCTAAACGGCAGAACGCCGGTGGCATTATTACTGGGAACATTTGGTTTGCTCATCGTTTCTTTTGTTGTGTTTTCCATGTCGGTAAGCAGCGGAAGAATACAGGTAGAGTTCTTTCCCGGCGGAGCCCCCAACCAGATATATGTTTATCTTAAGCTGCCGGTTGGCACCGATGTTGAATACACCGATTCTGTAACCAGGGTGCTTGAAAAGAAAGTATATCATGTGCTGGGCATGGAAAATGGCAAAAAGAACCCGGTGGTGGAAAGCGTAATAAGCAATGTGGCCATTGGTGCCAACGATCCCACCAGCGGCGATCAGAGCACACACCCGGAACGGGGCAGGATACAGGTTTCTTTTGTTGAATTTGGCGAAAGAAACGGCATTGCAACAGCGCCGTATCTCGATTCTATCCGTGCGCAGATTAAAGGTATTCCCGGCGCACAGATAAGCGTTGACAAGGAACAGAATGGCCCGCCCACTGATCCTCCGGTAAACATAGAAATTGCAAGCGATGATTTTGACGACCTCATTAAAACATCGGTTGCCTTAAAGAATTATCTTGACTCCATACAGCCGCCCGGCGTTGAGGAATTAAAAATGGATGTTGACCTCACCAATCCGGAAATATCGCTCACCATTGATCGGGAAAAAGCCAATGCAGAAGGGCTGTCCACCGCGCAAATCGGCAATGAAATAAGAACGGCTGTATTTGGAAAAGAAGTATCTAAAGTAAAAGAAGGCAAGGATGAATATAAAATACAGTTGCGGGATAAAGAGATGGATAAGGCAAGCCTTGTTGACCTGCTGAATATGACCATTACTTTCCGCAGCGCCACAGGCCTGGTAAAAACATTGCCCATCAGCTCTTTTGTAAACGTTGACTATACCACCACCCTGGGCAGTGTGAAACGCAAGAAATATAAACGCGTAATTACCTTAACATCAAACCTGCTTTCCGGTTATACCGCCACCACCGTAAACCAGCAACTGGCCGGTTATATAAAACAGTTTAAACAAAAGCCCGACGCGGTTTCTATATCCCAAACAGGCGAAAGCGAACAGCAGGCAGAAACCGTATCCTTCCTCGGGCAGGCTTTGCTAATTGCCTTAATGCTGATATTATTGATTCTTGTGCTGCAGTTTAATTCAATAAGTAAACCCATTATTATTCTTACAGAAATATTGTTTAGCGTAATTGGCGTACTGTTGGGTTTCAGCATGACGGGCATGACGGTAAGCTCGGTAATGACCGGCCTCGGCATTGTTGGCCTGGCCGGTATTGTGGTAAAGAATGGCATTCTTGTAATTGAATTTGCAGATGAGCTGCGGGCGCGCGGCCTGAAAACGCATGAAGCTGTGGTACAGGCCGGCAAAACGCGTATTATCCCCGTATTGCTTACCGCCATGGCGGCGATACTGGCGTTAATCCCGCTGGCTATTGGTTTCAACATCAACTTCATTACTTTATTCTCTGAGCTTAACCCGCATATTTACCTGGGTGGCGATAATGCCGTGTTCTGGAAACCGCTTTCATGGACCATCATCTTCGGCCTTGCCTTTGCATTCTTTATGACGCTGGTTATTGTGCCGAGCATGTATTTAATTGCAGAAAGGTTAAGGCGCCCGATGCGCAGGATGTATGGCGGCAAATGGATAAGCTTTATGGGCATTCCGCCACTTACTTTCTTATTTATTCCCCTGGTAATTATAACGACCATTGTACAAAGAAGAAAAGTGGCCCGCAGGAGAAAAAGAGTTGATCCGGAAACTACAAATAAGGCCTTTGTCGGTAGCTGGTTTTAATGTATTTTCACCGAAAGTTTTAAACGTTTACCACTACTTTAAAACTTTCGAAGCCCGCTCCTTTAACCGGGGCGGTTTTTTTATTTTCCGCCAGACCGCTACCGCGGGCCGGCTGGATTTTCGACCCGCTGTATTCATTTCAGTTCAAGATTAAACCTGGCTGCGACGGCATTTAAATCATTCACCACACTTTCAACAACCGGGATACCGTCCTTCATTCTTATTGCTTCTATTTCCCGCTCGGGATCGCCGGGCACCAACACCTTTTCATGGCCTTCGGCCGGTTTCGCATTCCTGAAACGCCGCAGCCAGTTATCTATGTGTTGTTTAAATTCATCCGCTGTGCGGAAAGCGTCAATACGCATGGCGCCAAAAAAATGGCCAAGGCCGCTGCCGGGCATATTCTCCGGCATGGGCACATAGGCAGGAAAAGGCGGCGCCCATGGCCCGTAACTGGCGCCACTTAATACGGCGGAAAAAATATCAACTATGCTTCCCAGTGCATAGCCTTTATGCGAACCATGTTCCCGGTCGCTGCCAAGCGGCAATAAGGCGCCGCCATTCTTTAGCTCACTGGCATTGGCTGAAGAGTTTCCTTCCTTTGTCTGCACCCAGCCCAAAGGCGCTTCGGCATTCTTTCTTTGCAGTATTTCAAGCTTGCCATTGGCAGCCGTTGTGGTAGCCATGTCGGCAATAAAAGGCTCTTCCCTGCCCGCAGGAATGGCCACTGCAATGGGGTTGGTACCCAGCATTCTTTCTATACTGAATGTGGGTGCAACCAGCGCGCTGGCATTGGTCATGGCAATGCCGATCATATCATGTGGCAAAGCCATCATGGCATGATAGCCGGCAATACCAAAATGATTGCTGTTGCAAACGCTTACCCAGCCTGTTCCAACCTTATCCGCTTTATCAATTGCGATCTGCATGGCGTGCGGCGCCACTACCAGGCCAAGACCCGCATCGCCATCCACTACAGCGGTGGATGGCGTTTCATGTTTTATATAAATATGGGGATGGCTGTTTATCCTGCCGGCTTCCCATAAGCGCACATAGCCGGAAAGCCGCGCCACGCCATGGCTGTCTATGCCCCGCACATCAGCAGCCAGCAAGGCTTTTGTGGCAGTGATTGCGTCTGCATGGTTGCAGCCGATATGTTTAAAAACGGAATACGTAAAGCTGTACAGAGACTGATAACTATAGATTGTATCCATGCTGCAAAGTAAGGCTGGGCTTAATGAATAATGGTTAAATAAATTTTAAGGTGTACTGAAGAAGCAATAGAAAGCCCGTCTTTTAATCACAGGCTGCTGAATTTTTTGCGTACTGCTTCCATTTGTCTTTTTTTCACGTAACGGGATAAAACTTTTTACACCGGTTATTTCGACTTCGCTCAATAATAAAAGTCTTCGGCTCCGCTCAGACTTTTCATAAAAACATATAACTAACCAAATACGCGCTTCAATTTTATAGCTGTTTATAAATTGCTTTTTACCTTTAAGCAAATCACATTACATGAAGCGACACATTTCCCTGCTTATTATTTTTTTCATACCAGTATCAGTCTTCAGTCAGCAGACACAGAAACCACCGTTGCATGGAAAAAACTGGATGGCCATTACGGGCAAGCCGCTGGCGGCAGAAGCCGGCGCTATGATTTTTCAACAAGGTGGCAATGCGGTGGACGCGGCCTGCGCCATGATCGCTGCGACATGCACTATGTGGGATGTGCTAAGCTGGGGCGGCGAAACACAGGCGCTCATTTATAATCCCAACACGAAAAAAGTTATTGCCATCAATGCATTGGGTATGGCCCCAACAGGCGCTACGGTTGATTTTTTCAAAAGCAAGGGCATGGCTTTCCCGCCGGAATACGGCCCGCTGGCGGCAGTAACGCCGGGCACGCCGGGCGGTATTTGTTATATGCTGGCAGCGTACGGAACGATGAGCCTGAAACAGGTGCTGGCGCCCGCCATGCAACTGGCCGCAGGTTATCCCATAGAAGCACAGACAGCCAACAGTATGGAACGTGGCAAGAAAATGATAAAGCAATGGCCGTATAGCAAAGCCGTTTTTTTACCGCATGAAGGGCAGCAGCGGGAAGCGCCGGAGCCGGGTGAAATTTTTGTGCAGAAAGACCTGCTGGAAACATTAACCAAAATGGCAGATGCCGAACAGGAAGCCTTAAAAAATAAGAAGAGCCGTAAGGAAGCCATTTATGCCGCTTATGACCGTTTCTATAAAGGAGATATTGCAAAAGAATTTGTGCGTGGTGCCCGGGAGCAGGGCGGGTTGATAACCATGGAAGACCTGGCGAAATGGAAACCCATTGAAGAAGAGCCATTGCATGTAAACTATAAAGGCATTGAAGTATATAAGCTGCAGCAATGGACGCAAGGCCCTGCCATGTTACAAGCTTTAAACATATTGGAGAATCTTGATTTGAAAGGCATGGGCTATAATTCTGCCCGCTATATGAATACTTTATACCAAGCGATGAGCCTGGCTTTTGCCGACCGGGATTTTTACTATGGCGATCCATATTTTTCGCCTGATGAGCCAATGAAAGGCTTGCTGGATAAAGCCTATGCCAAACAAAGGGCGGCTTTAATAAACTTTGATAACAGCAATCCCGGTATTGGCCCCGGCGACCCCTACCCTTTTGAAGACAAAACCAATCCTTACCTAACTTTTCTGAAACAAAGAGGATTTACAATTGATTCAACCAATAAAATAATCCCCGGCGCTATTCCAAAACATGATGCAACACAAACCGATGCCAGGCAGCAAAAAGATGTTGTAAGCAATACAGGCATCCCTGATTCTGCCTATATGGATCGTTTATGGCGGGGCACTACTTCTGTGGAAGCTGCCGATAAAGATGGCTGGGTGGTTTCTGTTACGCCAAGCGGCGGCTGGCTGCCAGCCTGTATAGCGGGACATACCGGTGTGGGTATGAGCCAGCGCCTGCAAAGCTTTGTGTTAGACAGCGCTCTCGATCCGTTTAATGTAATTGAGCCCGGCAAAAGACCGCGTGTTACACTCACGCCAACACTGGCTATGAAAGATGGCAAACCGTTTATGGCGTTTGGGGTACAAGGCGGCGATACGCAGGACCAGAATTTATTGCAGTGTTTCTTAAATGTGGTTGAGTTTGGCATGACCATACAGGAAGCAGTTGAAGCCGCCAACATCAACAGCGACCAATTGTGGCTTTCATTAGGTGGCGAACAAATTAAAGACAGGCAACCGCACCCTGGCAGCATACTGGTGAATTCCGATACGCCGGATTATGTGCGAAGCGCTTTGCGTAAAATGGGTTATACAGTAACTGCTGGTGAACGCACAAGCGGGCCAATCAACGCCATTTATTTTGACTGGAAGCATGGCAGCTTCTGGGGCGGATCATCCAATAACGGGGAAGATTATGGTATTGGATGGTGAACCTTAATGATGCTTTATGCTTTTGCGCCTTTGTGGTTAAATTTTTTTGAACCACGAAGACACAAAGGCACGAAGATGTTTAGTGGCAGCTTATATCTTTTTCTTTATATCATCAATAATCCTATCCGCATGCACCCTTGAATTTTCGATAAAAAGTTTGTGCGTATCAAAGCCGCCGCAGACAACGCCGGCAAGATAAATGCCGCGCTGGTTGGTTTCCATGGTTTCGCCGTTGTATAAAGGGCATTGCTTTTCATCATCGGATAAAGTAATATGCAAATGCCTGAGCAAATTAAAATCGGGATGATAGCCGGTTAACGCCAGCACAAAATCATTTTCAATCGTAACCATTCCATCCCGGGTTTGTATATCAACCGTGCGTTCGTGAATGGCGGTTATGTTTGAATTAAAATAAGCCTTGATGCTGCCTTCTGCAATACGGTTTTCAATATCGGGCTTCACCCAGTATTTTACGCTCTTGCTTATAACGTCTTTTCTTATCACCATCGTTACTTCAGCGCCTTTGCGCCAGGTTTCCAAAGCTGCATCAACTGAAGAATTGCTGGCGCCCACAACAATCACTTTCTGAAAAGCATAATAATGCGGGTCATCATAATAGTGTTTTACTTTAGGCAGGTGCTCCCCCGGCACATGCAGCAACTGCGGAATATCGTAAAAGCCTGTGGCCACAATTATATTAGTGCTTATATAATTTGTTTTGTTTGTTTTTATTTCATACATCGTATCATCAACACGATGGACTGATTCCACTTTTTCAAAAAGATGAATATTGAGCTGCTTATCCTTCGCAACACGCCTGTAATATTCCAGCGCTTCAGCACGCTTTGGCTTTGGCAGCAGGCTCATGAATGGAACGCCGCCAATTTCCAGCCTTTCAGAAGTAGAGAAAAAAGTCATGTTCACAGGATAATTGTATAAACTGTTTACCAAACAACCTTTCTCAACTATGATATATTTAAGATTTGCTTTTTGCGCTGCTATGCCACATGCCAAACCAATAGGGCCGCCGCCAATTATAAAAACATCGTACCTGCTCATGGCTGCAAAACTAAAGTTTAAAAGTTCACAAGTTCCAGTGTTCACAGGTTAGTTTTGTTTATATAAAACAATGCTTAATCTATGCCCTGGCCATAGTTATCATTTATATGTAATGGAACAATTACAAACACAATTATAATTGTTTTGCAAACCAGTTTTATAATTCTGAAACTTGTGATGAATAAATATTTTGCTATCATAAAAGAATATAAAGTTTAAAAAGTTCGCCTGTTCACAAGTTCACGAGTTAAATAACTACCTGCATGCCTGAACATAAAAAACCTGTGAACCCGTGAACATGTGAACTATAATTCTTACATAAAATTTTCATCCGCACTCGGGCCATAGCTTCCGGGGATTGGAATGTTCAATAATCTTAAATAAACACCCAGTTGCGCCCGGTGATGTATCTGCTGGCTTAGCGCCATTCTTATCACATCAATCTTTGAATCGGTGCTGAATATTTTTGCGCCGCTTCTTAAAGTCCATGGCCCGCCTAATAGTTTTTCTGCTTCAGGCGTTAATGCAGCAAGGCCATCGTTATAACTTTTTTCAAAAGCTTCCATTAAATCTTTGGTGGTATTAACAACCGGGTTTGGATAAGGCTTTTCAAAGTCGAGCTCATTTGTTTTAATAACAAGAGAAACCCAGGACGGAAGGTCTGCCAGGTGTTCTGTAAGCTGCTTCATGCTCATGCTTTTTTCATGCGGCTTATAATCCCATTTACCTTCCGGAACGCGTGAAAGCATTTTGCGTGTGGTGGCGCCTTCTTCAGCAAACTGTTGTTTAAAAAATTCGATGAATGTCATAGTTATTTGTTTTAATACCCAAAATAACTACCGGATTATGACAGCCCTATGTCAGCAGCACTCGGCCTTGTTCAAATTTTTTTAAAATAGCTCCTGCATATTCAAAACCCTGCGGGTTTGTTCTAACCGGTTTTGTGATTTTTACCTGTTATCAATGCCATAAATTAAATTGACCATATTCTATAAAACACATTATATAAGAATTATATTCTGATATAATAAAATATTTCAGAATTATATTCTGATATAATAAAATATTTCAGAATTATATTCTGATTACAATTACATTTACAGGAAATATAAAATAAAATGGATGTAGTGCTTGATGATACGGATATTAAGATACTTAGCCTCATTCAGGGCAATGCCCGCATTTCGAATGCCGACCTTGCCCGTGAGGTAAATATGGCCCCATCGGCCGTATTGGAAAGGGTGAAAAAGCTGGAACAGAAAAAAGTTATTATACAATACAATGCGGTAATTAACCCCGCAGCCGTGCAGCAAAAATTACTGGCTTTTATCTTCATAAAATCCAAAGAAGGATTTACCTGTTCAACAGATATGGCTAAAAAACTGGCAGCCATTCCCGAAGTGCAGGAAGTGCATCATATTGCCGGCGAAGATTGTTTTCTTGTAAAAGTGCGCACAGCAGATTCGGCAGGGCTGATGCAGCTGATGCGCAACAAGCTGCAGAAAATACCAAACATCCTGTCCACAAAAACCACCATTGTGCTGGAAACGGCAAAAGAAGATCACCAGCTTGTAATACCGAAAAAAAATGAAACAGCATAACCGCCGATGAGCAATTATATTAACTAACCGGAAGAAGCATTTGTTATGAGCGCAACCATCAAAAAAGAAGCATCCACATTAATGGTAATTATTGCCTTTGCCACGGTTTACCTGGTATGGGGCTCTACCTATTTTTTTATTCAGAAAGCCGTGCATGATATTCCGCCATTTATTATGGGCGGCATTCGTTTTTTAATGGCAGGCCTTTTATTAATGGCCTGGCGCAGCTATAAAAAAGAAAAACTCTGGAATATTCAACAGGTTAAGGCTGCAGCCATAAGCGGTGTTTTATTACTGTTTATTGGCAATGGCGCCGTTATATGGGCCGAACAAAACCTTGCCAGTTCCCTTGTTGCGATGCTGGTGTCTGCGGCGCCAATATGGTTTGTATTGCTTGATAAACCCAGGTGGCATGAAAACCTGCACAGCAGGGAAATTATCGTTGGTTTGATCGTTGGGTTTGCGGGTGTTATTTTGCTTTTCAGCGAGCGTGTATCTGCAGCGCTTTCTGCATCCGGCGGCATGATATAGGTAGCGGGCCTTGCCGTTTTGGTTATCGGCTCTATGTGCTGGGCCGGGGGCTCCTTGTATTCAAAATACAAAGGCAGCGGTTCTGTAACCGTAAATACAATGTGGCAATTAATTGCTGCGGGCATAGCTTTCTTTATTTTCAGTTTTATCACCAATGAATGGAAAGTTTTTCAATGGCAAGAGGTAAGCACGGGTGCGTGGTTATCTGTATTATACCTTATAACAATGGGATCATTGGCTGCATACAGCGCTTATGTTTGGTTACTGGGCGTAAGGCCGGCAACCCAGGTAAGCACGTATGCATATATAAACCCGGTTGTAGCTGTAATGCTGGGCGTATTGTTTGCCGGCGAACAGGTAAGCCTGCTGCAGCTTGCAGGTCTTGCTGTTATATTAGCCAGTGTATTGCTGATTAATCTTGCCAAACAAAAGAAAGAAAAAAGGAAACTGATACAGCAGCCTGCGGAAGTAAAAGCTGCATGATATTCATGAATAAACAACACTGCTCTGTACCCTTATTTTTCTTTACAGTTTTTTATAATGAAATATCAGAACAACAAAGGAATGCCCATTGCTGCCTGTATAAAAAGCAGCGTAGTAAAAAGAAAATAAGCGGCTGCAAAAAACTGAACACTACGCCTGGTTTTAGCTATAAAAAAGCCAAACAACGGCAATATCTGCAAGGCATGCATACCAACAAAATGAGCAATGCGTAAATCGCCATATCGTTTACTCCAGTTTATTACCGGCAGGCCTTCTCCCCCATCCGGCGCGCCAACGGTATGGGCAAGGTGCATGCCCATTATACCACCTTCAAAAGAAAAAATTACAAATAATATTATGCCCAGACGAATACTCCATATATAAGCATTTGAAACAGTAAATTTTTTCTGTTTGAAGAACAGGTAACCTATATAACCAGTCCATCGGCCAGCACAGAAATCGCAATGCCCATTAATATAAACAACAGCCTGTAAAATATGGTAGTAGTATTAAAATGAGAGAGCCTGCCATTGGCTGCCTGCCATGTGATTATCAGCAGTTCATAGGTCATTACCCACAACACCATTTTTGAAAATACTTTCACTTTTTGCTGTGCTATCAGGTAATGCATAATCCAGGCCATCGTCCAGCAATAAACAGCAACCGAAATAAAAAACTTAGCTGGTTTTATCCATGCGTTTATACCCAGTACAATGGTATCTGAAAATTGAGTCATCAATATGCATATAAACGCTCCTGTGAAAGAGAGAACACCATACCAATACAATAAGGCATTGCGTCTTTTTAGGTCTGCTAAAAACGCTTTCATTTTTACCTGTTTTAAAATGATCTAAAAGTTTCCGGGGAAGTAGTGTTTTATTTTTATAAATCTTAGAAGCTGTCTATATTTAATATTTTCAATCACCATTGCCATTTTTAAATAGAAAAAATTGGATGATTTCGCTGAATTTGATGTCAAAGCCAATAAAAAATAGCTGTTTTTGCTACTATACAAAATTCCTGAAATCATTTCTAGACAGCTTCT
>NZ_JASGEX010000169.1:0-22826 GCF_047606085.1 Parafilimonas sp. | reverse complement strand
TGAGATTGCTTCTTATACTTGCTCATGCAGCAAATTTAAACATACGGCATAGCCACGAGTACATAACCACCGCCAAAGGCGGTGGTTTTTCGAGAACTAATAAATATACGAGGGAATTTTACTATAATATAAAAAAGCAAAGAGGAAGTCTCAAAAGTCGAGTCAACCTCTTTTTTATTCAGATACCTGATGGAGAAAATTTTCGTTTAAGCGATTCTCAAAGCCTTCAATTTACTTTTGAGACTTCCTCTTTCTTATAAACCTTCTTCTTGCGGTTTTCCTGCAATCCGGTCGCAACAGCGGGAGATCGGATTAAAATATTCATTCAGCGCGCTGTCCTTTTTCCTGAAGCCGGAATTTAGATTTCTTTTAAAATAAATCAGATAATGATATCTACATTTGTTACAATCGAAAACCGCGATATATGAACCAGTATGTAACAGATTTTGTGAGCCTTATTGATAACAACAGCAATATTATTTTCAATATGACATATCAGGAGGCTGCTGCTGCGGTTGCCTCCGGCGATCCTTTGGCTGTACGTAAAATTGACGGCCAGTTTGCCATTGTTGAAAAGGTAGGCCGGCAGGTATTTATGGCACGTTCGCTTGGCAGGCCCATGCGCTATTTTCTTGCCAAGCAGGTTTCAGGCCCGCTCCTTATTGTAGCAGAACGTATGGATGAAATTTATGAATTTCTCAAACAAAGAGAACTGCATCATCAGTTTCACCCTTCCTATACGAGAATGGTGCCTGCACATCATGTAGTGCGTCTTGAAGTGATAGGCTGCCCCGATCCCAATCCTGTTTATACAAGATTTTTTGAACCGCAAAGGAATGTGCTGCCCACTAACCTTGATGCCATCGGTAAAAAATATATTGAAACATTAGCTAATGAATGTCAAAACTGGTTGTTGACCATTCCAGAAAAAGAGCCGGTTGGTGTTTTGTTTTCAGGCGGTATTGACAGCGGTTCTGTGTTTTTGGTATTATATCATTTAATGCTTAAGCTCGGCATGTCGCCGCAACGGTTAAAAGCTTTTACCTTGTCTGTAAATAGCGGCTCTGATGCAAACCAGGCGCATCAGTTTATGGATAAACTGGGCTTATCGCTTTTTCTTGAAGTGATTGATGTGCCATTGTCATACATCAATTATAAAGAAGCTATCCGGGTAATTGAAGATTATAAATCACTCGACCTCGAATCTGCAACCATGGCGCTGGCGCTTTGCAGAAAAATAAGGGAATTATATCCTGACTGGAAATACATGGCTGACGGCGATGGCGGCGATGAAAATTTGAAAGATTATCCTATAAACGCAAACCCGGAATTAACTATTCGCAGTGTGCTGAACAACATGATGCTGTACCAGGAAGGATGGGGCGTTGATAAAATAAAGCATTCATTAACTTATTCCGGCGGGCAAAGCAGGGGGCATGTGCGTTCTTATGCGCCTTCCAAAAAATACGGGTTCAAAGACTTTAGTCCGTATGCCCTGCCCAATGTGATTGAAGTAGCAGAAGGCATTCCGTTTATAGCACTTACCGACTGGAAAGAAGAAGCGTTATATGCATTAAAAGGAGAGATAGTAAGCCGCGGTATAAAAGCTGTTACAGGGTTTGATATGCCTGTTTTTGAAAAGAAAAGATTCCAGGCAGGCGCCGTATCTGAGGATGCTTTCTCAAAAGTTTTTGGCGCAGGCGAAATAGAATACAGAACATACTTCCATTCATTGTATGCATGATGGGTACGATAGCCATGCAATTACACAGCTTCGTTCCAAAAAGAACAAAGCAGATGCCTGTATTCCTTATCATTTTCTGCATGAAAAGGAACCGGCTTTATCAGGTGATATTGAAACTGTAAATACCATCTTTCTTACAAGCAAAGAATGCGCTTTTAAATGTTTGATGTGTGATCTGTGGAAGAATACGCTGGATGAAGCTGCGCCTTTTGGAGCTATTATTAAGCAGATTGAATATGCATTGGAACGATTGCCGCAGGCAGATGTAATAAAACTGTATAACAATGGAAATTTTTTTGATACAAAAGCTATTTCGCCAAAAGAATATCCTGCAATCGTCAAACTGCTTAAAGGTTATAAAAGAGTTGTTGTAGAAAATCACCCAAAGCTTTGTAACAGGCATTGTATTGCGTTTAATGAAATGCTTGATGGCAGGCTGGAAGTAGCGATGGGCCTGGAAACCATTCATCCTGGCGTATTGCCAAGATTGAATAAGCAGCTTACACCAAAAGATTTTAAAAATGCCACAGGATCGCTGAATCAGCATAACATTGATGTCCGTGCCTTTGTATTATTAAATGCGCCTTATATAACTGATCCGCAGGAAAGCATTGTATGGACTTTAAAATCTATACAGTTTGCTTTTGAATGTGGCGTTGTACGTTGTGCTGTT
This sequence comes from Parafilimonas sp., assembly GCF_047606085.1. Lineage (GTDB taxonomy): Bacteria > Bacteroidota > Bacteroidia > Chitinophagales > Chitinophagaceae > Parafilimonas. Next base: position 20,409 of record NZ_JASGEX010000169.1, on the reverse strand, counting down.
ATCCCGGTAAGGCCTGGTAATGGTGTTATGGATGTTTTATGGAGAGAAGGTAACTATGCACCGCCTTCTCTGGCTATGCTGGAAGATGTTTTTGAAAAAGCTTTGTTGTTGGGGCAAGGGCAGGTTTTTGTTGATACATGGGATATTGGCTTTTTATCAACATGTACGTTTTGTTTTGATGCAAGGAAAAAGCGATTGGAAAAGATGAATTTGGAACAAAAAATATTACCTGAGGTGCGATGCAGTTGCAGCCAGACTTATAGTGCGCAAACGCTATAATGACCTGAGCTACTTTTAATTTACTCGCCCAACACGGGAAACAACAAGAATTGTATAATTAATCGAGCATTACCTGCAATATAGGCAGGCTTTTCAGCTTTTGAAAATCCGGAAGATGATGTGAGAGATAAACAAGCAGGGCTTCCAGTAGCTGGCGGCGCACCTGGCGGTTCAGCCTTATATTATCAAGTTCATTATATAACTGTATGTGCCGGATTTTTGAGACTGCTTCTGCCATGAAACCGGAGATATAATCAGCATGAAAAGGTTCGGCACTGGCGTAAGCGCCTTCTTTTAAATCAAGCACAGGCGTTTGAGCAGAAAAATTGCCATGCAGCTCAAAACCAGATTCCGTTGCCAGGTGCAGTATAAAGTATAACGGGAGGTTAGCCACTGCAGCATCACTGCCTTTGTCGGCTTCCAGCAAGCTGCCTTCCAGCAAACAGAATAGTTCAGGATTGGCTTCAGGCTGTTTGATGGCATGATGAAAAAGCTCGATCATGAACTGCGCAATAGCGGTGCGCATTACATCAAACAAAACCTTTTCATATAAATAGCCCCACTTATACTCTTTAATGAATTGCAGGTTTTTGAGTGCATTATGATACACTTCCATTTCCAGCATGGCTGAAGGCTGAAAGTATATCTGGCTGCCGGGCTTTTTTTTAGTTGCCTGCCGCACCCCTTTTACAATATAGCTTTGCAGGCCAAACAGCTCTGTATAAACAGCCACTATTATGCTTGTCTCACCATAATTGGTGGCTTTAATAACGATGCCCCTCGTTTTATGCGTCATACTTTTAGCAAAGCAAATAATAACTTAGAAAATGAACGAAGTTTGCAAAAGAAATTTTAACAGGTTTGTTTCCGGAATGTATTAACAATTTATGGTGAAATTCTTTTACCTTTGCCGTCCTTTCACAAGGAGCAGTATGGTGACTGTTACCTGTTTTGTTGAAAAAAATTGTTTATACAATAAAAATTTTTACTGATGAAAAGAACGTTTCAGCCACATAATCGCCGCCGCAAAAGCGTGCATGGTTTCCGCAAGCGTATGCAAACTGCAAACGGGCGTAAAGTTTTGGCAAGCCGCAGGGCAAAAGGCCGTAAAAAACTTACCGTTTCTGATGAAAGAAAATTAAAATAATCGTTTTATACATACTATATTTTAAGGCCGGCTCAAAGCCGGCCTTTTTTATTTACAGATAATCAGCCCGTCAAACATTTGTATTTATCTTCGGCACAAACTATTAATCATGGAACTGCATGTTTGTAAAGATTATGAAGATTTGTGCGAGCGCCTTGCCGGCTGGATGGTAGATTGTATATGCAAAACACTTGCAACGAAAGAACGCTTTTCAATCGCCTTTACGGGCGGCAATACAGCCCAGAAACTCTATACGCTCCTGGCTGGTGATGCATACAAAAATAAAATTGACTGGAGCCGTGCCAATATTTTTATAGGCGATGAACGGTTTGTTCCATATAATGATGAACGCAGCAATGCAAGAATGATCCGTGAAACTTTATTGGATCACGTTGCCGTTAACGAAGCGCATGTGCATTTTATGCAAACAGAGAATATGAGCGCTGAAACTGCCGCCAATGCGTATGAAGAAGTGTTGCAGTATTATTTTAATAAAGGCACAAATGAGCACACATTTGATATTGTTTTACTGGGCATGGGCGATGATGCGCACACGCTTTCCCTGTTTCCCGGGCAGAAAGATGCTATTAATGAAACAGCAAAATGGTGCACTTATTTATGGCTGGAGCAACAGGATATGTACCGGGTTACGTTAACGGCGCCTGTTGTTAACACAGCAAGATCAATAGCTTTTATTGTAAGCGGCGGCGGCAAAGCAACAGCTTTGAACAATGTAATGCATAAACCTTACGGCCCCGAAAAATACCCCTCGCAGATAATTAAACCGGCGCATGGCGAGCTGCACTGGTTTGTGGATGAAGCAGCTATGAATGGCTGATGCCCCGGCTTTCCCCTTTTTGTAAAAGCTGTTTTCCAAAGTCGTAAACAGGAGCAAGCCTGTGCGCAAGTACATTTGCGCCCATGAAACCAGGTATTGTAACTGCTGCAATTTTTACATTACTGTTTTTTTTTATTCACATCAAAAGCCCAGTTCAGTACCAATGAAGACCCGCTGAATTACGGTGCCGGCAAAAACAAAGATGTATAAATGCATGCTTTCACCCCTTTCTTCTATAATTCTAACCTTTCTTTTAAATAATCATACCTTTTGCGAGATAAAACGTACCCTTTTTCTGTTCAATCGTACCTTTTTCCCAGTGAATCGTGCCTTTTAATTGAAAAAACATACCTTTTTTCTCATCTTTTATACCTCTTATTTGCTCACCATTGCCGTAAATCTTGCTTCCTGCAGGGCAGAAGGGTTTACAACAACTCCGCGGCAGATGGAAATTGCGCAATCCGGCCTGATTTATTCCCCGCCGGGCTTTGCTGTTACCGGTCTGACGCTTGGATGCGCCTGACCGCGTTGGTAATAACCGCGCTCAATAGAAGTGCTGCAGCCGGCAAACAATAAAACATAAAATGCGCAGCGTTTACGCCTGCAGTTGCCGTTTATTCTTCCTGATGGATAATAAAATAGAAATGGTAATGCAGGCCACTATCATGCCGAGCGAAATAAATACCAGCGTTGTGGCGCTGAACCATGTTTCCAGCCAGTGGGCGCCCAGCATTTTAAGGCCAATAAAGATGAGCACAATGGCAATGCCTTCCTGCAGGTAATCAAATTTGGCTACAGCGCCTTTTAATAAAAAGAAAAGGCTGCGCAGGCCAAGCACAGCAAAAATATTGGATGTATAGATTACCATTTTATCCCTTGAAATGCCCATTACAGCAGGAATGGAATCCAAAGCAAAAACAAGGTCAATGGATGCCAGCATCATCACTACAACAAACAGGGTTGTATAATAGCGTTTGCCGCTTTCTTTTATCCATAATTTGCCGTCGCCATCGCTGTTGGTAAGCGGGAATATTTTCTTTACCGCCCTGTAAGCTTTGGAAGTTTCGGGATCGAAGGCTTCATCGTCTTTACTGTTGAACATGTGAAAGCCGGTATAAACCAGGAAAACGCCAAAGAGGTATAATAACCATTCAAAACGGTTTACCAGCGCAACGCCAACAGTGATAAATAGCACACGGAATACTATCGCCATTAATATGCCCAGCAGCAGCACGCGGGAATAATATTGCTCTTTTACAGAAAAAGAGGTGAAGATGAGAATGAACACGAAAATGTTATCAATGCTTAAGCTCCACTCCATTAAGTAAGCACTGATGTATTCCAGTGCAGGCGTTTTACCATTTTCAAACCACATAAAAACAAAAAACGCCAATGCAAGCACTACCCAGAAAATGGTTTGAAGCAAGGCTTGTTTTATGGTAATGGTTTTACCTTTTTTGCTTAAAAGCCCGAGGTCGAAAATGAGGGCAAATGCTAAAACAACACCAAAAACAATGTAGCTGATTGTATTGTGTGACATGAGTTTGCAATATTACACCCCAAAACGTTTTTTTCTGCGCCACTGGTAAATAAAACCAAATATTATGATCAGCGCAATAGGTATAGCGATGTTTACCAGTTGCCAGCCGGTTTTCTGGTCTTCCACTTTTTTGCGGTCAAGCAGCCGTAACGTAAAATCTTTATTGCGGCTCTCAAAAATGCCGCTGGCGCTGGTGAGATAATCTATACAGTTGAGAAAAAACTCGCGGTTGGCAAAGCGGTAGTTCTCGTAAGGCAGCTCGCCCATAGGCAAAGGCCCGGTTGTATTGCTGATGGCATTGGTTACTATATCTGCATCGCTCATTACTATTTGTTGTGTGGGCTTTGCATTGGCTGATGCAAAAGGTTTATTTAATGCCTTGCCCACAGAATCTTTCACGCTTTGTGTAAGCCGGTTGGCGTACAGGGAATTGAATTTGCCTTCCAGCAATACCGCAACCGGGATGTAATGTTCATTATAGGAAGCGAAATTATCTGTGCTGATATCGTCCATTATTTTTTTAATGCTTACAATAGCCGGGGAGCTTATAAGCCGGCTCGATGTATCGGTTGACAGCAATACTGTTTTCGTTATGCCCGGTGCTTTTATCGTATCAATACTTGATGGAAAGACAGCCAGCACACGGTCTAAATTTTTTGAAACGATATTATTATTGGGTGAAGAAAGGAACGGATAATACGGCCAGGGAAAACGCTGCATGCGCGGGCTGCCATCAGCATTATAACCGGTAACCAGCGGTATTTTACTGCAGTTTAAATCCTGTGCAAGATTGCCGTTTATGCGCACACCGTACCGGAATAAAAGATCATCAATATTAAGGTTGCGGTCGAAGGCCACAAAATCCGCCTGGCTGCGCATCAGGCTGTCCAGTTCTGCATATAATTTATCAATGCACCAAATAATTTTGCCGCCATGCATTACATACTGATCAAGCTTTAATTTGTCTTCATCTGTAAAAGGTATAGTAGGTTTTACAATCAACAAAGTATTAATATAGGCAGGATTGGGGTAAGCCTGTTTCAGATCAAACAAGGCTAAATTATAATCGTTGCGCAGGTTTTGAATAAGGTCGTTTACATATTGCGGCCCGGCTTCACCATTACCCAGGCAATAAGCGATAGTGGGAATTTCCTTTCTTGTAAGCTTCTCTATAGCATTGGCAAACTTGTATTCCAGCAAAGCCTCGGCTGCATTTAAAGTGGCTTCTTTATCGGGTTGCGGGTCTTCATCAACCACATTATAATTTTTAAACACGGTGCGGCTGCTTCTTAAATCTACGGCAACCGGCCTGTAATTGCCGTACTGAATTATGGCGGATGGAATTATTAATTGCTGCACCGCTTTTTCATTGCCGGAAGCAATATTGCTGCTTTGTTCAAACACAACGCCGAGGCGTTGAAGGCTGTCGTATAAAACGACTTGCATACTATCTTTAACTCTATCTAATTGCTGTTGGTTTAAATCTTTCTTTGAAACAATTACAACAGAATCATTTAATAATAATTTTAAACTGTCAGTTAGTTTGTATTCAGGTTTTTCAAAATGAAAGCGGATATTATTATTGCTTAAATCGCGAAACTCATTTAATAAATCATTTGTTGCTATACTTAGCTTTTTATAATCAGCAGGAAGATCGCCGGTAAGAAAAACGGTGATGTTGATGGCGGTGTCAACGTTATTCAATAATTTTTTGGTTGATTCATTTAAGCTGAAACGTTTTTCAGCAGTGAGATCAATTCTATAGCGGAATAAGGTTGACGTATAGATAAGCGCTATCAGAGCAGCCAATAAAATAAGCCATTGATTTTTGGGACGTAAATATTGATTTATTGACTGCATTATCGTTTCTCAATATTTTGTTTTGTAAGAAGTATAAAAAACAGGATGACCGCCAGGAAATAAATGATATCACGAATATCAATCACGCCCTTGCTGATGCTTTTATAATGAAAGCTGATGCCCAGCATCTGCACATAATAATCCAGCCCGTTTGAAAAGAAAGGCAACTGGCTTAAAGCATCAAAGCCTGCATATAATATCAAACAAACAAATGCGCCGCCAATAAATGCCACAATGGTATTATTGGTAAAGCTGCTGGCGCATAACCCCACAGCCGTAAATACAGCCCCTAATAAAAACAAACCGATATAACTGCCAATGGCGGCGCCCGCATCAATGCCGCCGGCTGCGCTTAAATGCTGCAATGAAAATGCATAAATGATTGTAGGGATCAATGCTAACAATACAACCAGTAAAGCGCCGAAGAATTTGCCCCAAACAATTTGCGATGATGTTAGCGGCAACGTTTTTAATAATTCAAATGTGCCGCCTTTGTATTCATCGGCCAGGCTGCGCATGGTAATGGTGGGAATAAGAAATAATAAAATCCACGGCGCTAATGAAAAGAAACCATCGAGTGAAGCATAACCAAAATCGAGCAGGCTGGTATTGGGAAATACAAAAAACATCAGCCCGTTCAGCAAAAGAAAAACAACCAGTGCAATATAGCCGGTAAGGCTGCTGAAGAACTGGTTCCATTCTTTTTTGCAGATCATCCACATGGCTCAAAACTACTGCCTATACATTTACAGCGAAGAAGATTTTGGTAAGAAGCTGTTTAAAAATTTAATTCTTTACAGGGTTTTAGCAATTTTTCGCACAGAGCAAAGAAGTAAACAGCGTAATGAATGCCTCTGTTGGCTCTGTGTTCTCCGCGCGGAAAAAATTTAAACAACGGATAAGGTTTGTTTAAAAATAAGAGGCCGCTAACGCACTTTCCCGGCTCATCTGTTATACCGGCTTTATAGCGTCGATGGAATTTGCAGATGCCACTACGGAAATTACATTGAGCTAATTAAATATCTTTGAATCAGGCCGGTCAGCCGCATAACGGGTATGCTGAATACCCCTTAATGCTGATGGTATGGAATAATTCTGTTATGATATAAACTGAAATAGCATGGTTCTGTCTTTTGGAGAAATATTATTGCGCATATCGCCCGATGAAAACGGCGAATGGATGAATAAAAATATCCTGCAGGCCTATGCCGGCGGTTCTGAATTAAATGTGGCGGCAGCCCTCGCCGCATGGAAGGTGCCCGTGAGCTATTGCACGGCCATGCCGGATAACTTACTGTCGAAACAACTTATTAAATATGCAGGGGCGCTGCAGATTGACACTTCCACTATATTATATCATGGAAATAAAACAGGGCTGTATTATCTGCCCGAAGAAAAAGATGCGTATAACGAAACGATCATTTACGATAAACTGCATTCCTCCTTTTATGACCTGCAGCCGGGAATGATTGACTGGGACCAGGTTTTACAAGGCATACGGTGGTTTCATTTCAGCACTGTATCCCCTTCACTGAATGAAAATATTGCAGCCGTTTGCGAAGAAGCGCTAAAGGCCTGCAAAAGAAAAGGCATAACGGTTTCGGTTGATTTAAACCATCATCCCAAAGCATGGCAGTATGGCAAACCTGCCGGCGAAGTAGTGCCGGCGCTTTTAAAATACTGCGATATTGTTGCAGGCAATATATGGAACATAGAAACGATGCTGAACATTCGCATCCCTGCCAATATTCATTCCATAAGCACAAAAGAAAATTACCTGCGGCAGGCAAAACATGCATCAGAAAAAATCATAAAACATTTTCCGCAATGCAAGGTGGTAGCGCATCCGTTCCTGCTTAAAAAGAATAAGCTGGAATGCTTCGCAACTATATTCGGCAATAATAATTTTTACAGCGCAGCTACGTACAGCAGCGATAAAATAACAGATAAATCAGGCAGCGGCGACTGCTTTATGGCGGGCCTTATTTATGGCGTGTACAATCATCTTCCCTTTCAGCAGCTCATCAATTTTGCCACCGGGGCAGCTTTTCAAAAACTGTTTGTAAAAGGCGAGGTCCTTAATAAAACGGTGGATGAAATAAAAGCTTTCATCCGGCATTACCATTAATCTTTCGGCCTGTCGGCAGGATCGAGGTTACAGTATTTAAAAGGCCCGAAACCAGCGCCATCGCCTGCTTTCTTGCAAGCCGGCGGCAGCCTCTTATAGCTGGTTTCTTCAGCCGTTACCGTATCAGCATCAAAGCCGGCATTGGCCACAGCCGTGCGGATATAATCAAGCGTTATGCGGTCGGGTATATATTGAATTTTTAAAATGCCGTTGCGCAGATCGGTTTTCCATTGCACAATGCCGGCATCCGTATTGGGCCCTTTTTCACGGGTTAAATACTGGTTAAGCCGCTGCTGGCATTCCCAGCATTTCAATTGCGGCACACTAATAGTTCCCCACTGTGGTTTGTTTTGCATCACCTGCGCACTGGCGCTGCCAACAACAAACATTAAAACAACAACACTCATCCACTTCATATAAATAAATTTTATTTATTGGTTTTATATTTTTTTGTTACCGGCAACTGTATTGCATGGCATCTTTTCTTGCGTCGCAACACTTGTACAATTTATTTTTCATGGCATCAATAACCATTGTTTTTAAAAACGCTAATCATGATAAAACATTGTATGATTGCTGTAAGCCATTCATGTCAATAATCAACATTAGTTGCAAAAGTCTGGAGACTTTTCGCAGAGCAACATTTGTACAACTTTAAACCTTAAACTTTAAACTTTCCCCCAACCTCCCGGATCCTCCCTCCAGCTTTTCAGCAATTCTTCCGTTTCTGCTGAAACAAGATTTTTTTCAACCGCCAGTTCAATCAGCGATGTATAAGTTGTTAACGATTCTAATGGCACACTGGCTTTTTTGAATGCTTCTTCAGCCGCCGTAAAACCATAGTTAAAGATAGAAACCATGCCCGCAATTTCAACGCCAGCATTTCTTAATACATCCACCACCTGCAAACTGCTTTTGCCCGTTGAAATTAAATCTTCCACCACAACCGCTTTCTGCCCCGCTTCAAAAAAACCTTCCACCTGGTTGCCTAACCCATGTTCTTTTGGTTTCGGGCGCACATAAATAAACGGCAACTTTAACTGGTCGGCAGCCATTGCACCCCAGGCAATGCCCGCCGTGGCGACACCGGCCAACAGGTCTGCTTCGGGAAATTGCTCAAATATTACATTGCACATTTCACTCTTTATAAAATCGCGGAGAAAAGGGTAAGAAAGCACCTTCCTGTTATCGCAATATATCGGGCTTTTCCAGCCGCTGGCCCAGGTAAAGGGCTCACCGGGACTAAGCTTTACCGCTTCTGCCTGCAATAATTTTTCAGCAATAATTTTTTCATTCTTCATGCTGCGAAGATATTATTATTGAATATTGCAAACTGAACATTGTATTCATCAAACAAAACAGCATGACAAAAAAAATTACAGCAGCAGGCGGTTTGGTTTTTAATGATAAAGATGAATTGCTCATGATATTCCGCCGCGGCAAATGGGATCTTCCCAAAGGCAAATTAGATGAAGGCGAAACCATAGAACAATGCGCCGTGCGCGAGGTGCAGGAAGAAACCGGTTTGCAAAATGTGCAGCTTGAAAGTTTTTTGGGCATTACGCACCACAGCTATTTTGAACCACGCATACACAGCGATGTTTTTAAGGAAACGCACTGGTATAAAATGCATGCGGCAGGCGTGCAAAAATTAGTTCCGCAAACGGAAGAGGATATTGAACAGATTGAATGGGTAGATAAAAAAGATTTTTTCCAAAAGCTGCAAAACAGTTACACGAACATTGTGGATATAATTGGCAAACTATAGGGCATGGAAGACATTTTTTTAAAACCGGCACACCGCTTCCCGGCCCGGAAATTAAATACCCGGCGCTTCTTTCACGATCCTGCCTTTTTCAGAAAAATACAAAAGCACTTTTTGTACGATGCTGTTTTTTTCCGCATAAATTTTATACCGGGTCTTTTTATCACGCTCAATAAGGCTTACGCTGCCGGTCTTCCAGTCGCCGTATTTGCTGTTGTCAAAAGCATCCTGCACATCATCGGGCAAATCCTCAAACTCTATCTTTTTTTCACTTTCTTTCCACGCGCCACTGTTGTTAAATGTGGCCGTCCAGGCTTCTTCATCCAATGTAAAGCTTGCTTCAAAACCGGTGAGGTTATCTTTCCATACCACGTTCTGCGCATCGGGGTATTTCTCCCTGAACGCACGCGCTACCTCAGCCGGTATTTTGGGGGGCTGGGCATGCAGCCTCATTGCCCATGTAAGCATCATCATTAAAACCAAGATCATCTTCCTGTTCATCAGCTTAAAAATTTTCCACCTAACAGCTAATTGCGTACCAATATCGTTAGTTTCATCATAATATTGTTTTAATACAACCAGGCTGCCCTACTTTTAGCGCATGAAGATACTTACTGCTTCTTTGCTTATCCTGCTTGTTTGCCTTCAACTGCATGCCCAAACATTGCCCCTCGCCAGGAATTATGAAGCGGCATATAAAAAACAAACCCGATCAGCAAACGGCAGGCCTGGCAAAAGTTATTGGCAAAATACAGCCGGCTATAATATTGCTGTACGTTTCAACCCGTCAACAAGGCTTGTTTCGGGCAGTGAAGATATTGTGTATTTTAATAACAGCCCCGATACGTTAAACGAGATTATTTTTAAGCTCTATCCCAATTTTTATAAAAAAGGCTCGCAGCGGGATTCACCAGTTGATACAGCAGACCTCTCTGACGGCGTTCACATAACCAGCCTTTCTGTTAATGGCGCCAGCCGGGAGATACATGAACCGGAAGGCACAAACATGAGATTGCACCCCGTTAAGTTAATGCCTGGGGAGAAGATGAATTTTCATCTTGATTTTTCATACCTGCTCAATAAAACATCACACCAGCGCACCGGCATGGTTGACGACAGTTCGGCATTCATAGCCTATTTCTTTCCGCGCATAGCCGTGTATGATGATATTGACGGCTGGAACAGAATTCCTTACACCGGCCAGGTGGAAATGTATAATGATTTCTGTTCTTTTAATGTGAGCATCACTGTTCCCGGAAACTATCTTGTTTGTGCCACCGGCGATTTGCTGAATGCAAATGAAGTGTATGCGCCTGCCATTGCGCAGCGCATCAGCGCTGCAGAAAAAAATGATGGCATAACCAAAGTAATTGATACAGGCGATTTAAAGAATGGCAGCATTACCGCACAAGACCCAACCAATACCTGGAAGTTTAAAGCCGACAGTGTAACGGATTTTGTATTTGCCACCAGCAATCATTACGCATGGTATGCCAGCAGCCTGGTAGTGGATAAAGCAACACAAAGAAGAGTAAGGGTTGATGCGGTTTTCAACCCGGCGCACAAAGACTATTTTAATGTGATTGATTATGCAAGGAAAACAGTAGAAAGCATGAGCTACAATTTTCCTGCATGGCCCTTCCCCTACCCGCACGAAACCATATTTGACGGCCTTGACCAGATGGAATACCCGATGATGGTAAACGATAACCCGCTTGATGACAAAGCCGATGAAATTGAGCTGACAGATCATGAAATATTTCATACCATGTTCCCGTTTTATATGGGCATAAATGAAACGAAATATGCCTGGATGGATGAAGGCTGGGCGTCAATAGGGGAATGGCTTATTTCGCCAATGATTGATTCTTCTGTAGAAGATGATTATGGCATGGGCGCTTATAACCATAGCGCCGGCTACGATTTTGATGCGCCCATTACCTCGTTAAGCACGCAACAAAACGGCGCCAGCTATTTTTTGAATGCGTATGCAAAACCAGCCATGGGCTATTTGTACATAAAGGATATGCTGGGCGATGAATTGTTTACAAAAGCCCTGCATTATTACATGGAGCAATGGCATGGCAAGCACCCAATGCCCCTTGATTTTTTTAACTGCATGAATGCCGGCAGCGGCAAAAATTTAAACTGGTTCTGGCAGCAATGGTTTTATGATGAGGGTTATCCGGACCTTGCCATCATGAATGTGAAACAAAGCGGCGGCAATATTACCGTTACAGTTGTAATGAAAGGCAATAAGCCCGTGCCCGTTCATCTTACTGTTTATTATAAGGATGGAACCACAGAAGCCTTGCACCAAAGCATGGCCGTTTGGGAAAAGAGCAATGAAACAGCGGTTAGTTTTACGTCAGGCAAAAAAATAAAAAAAATTGTTTTAGGCGGGGTGCATGATGCGGACACAGACAAAACCAATAATGTTTGGCAGCCGGAATAATAAGGATTGAAATTAAGAGAATAGTTATGCCACAGATCCCATCCCGGTGGGCCCGCGACAGCAGTCTGACCGAAGGACAAAGGCATGCAACCATACGCTTCCAAACATCCATCAGGCCGTCTTCGCCGTGCCGGTGGAAGATGCAGGTTATCAAAAATATTTTTTCGCCAGCCTGCCAACAAAAGGAAACTGCGCAAACTCTTTCTTTTCAATCTTTATAATAAATAACATAAAAGCAATAATAAATACAGCGCCAAGCGACAGGCTAAAGCCGGTGTTTTCAAAGAGCCCTGTTATAAAATGATGCAGGAAAAACAGCAGCAGCGCAATGCCTATATATGCCAGTAATTTCTTCCAGGGGTATGGCACGTAATATGCTTTTTGCCCCCATACGTAGCTTATTATCATCATGCTGAAATAACAAAGGAATGTGGCCCAGGCAGAAGCCACATAACTGTAATGCGGTATAAAAATATAATTCACCAATATGGTAACGGCCGTGCCTGTCAACGTAATTTTTGCACCATCCATTGTTTTGTTGGTGAGCTTGTACCATATACTCAGGTTATAATAAATGCCGAGGCACATATTGGCGAGCAGCAATACCGGCACCACTTTCAATCCCGACCAATATTTTGGCGATATGAAGTTTCTCCATATTGGCATAAACAATACCACCACCAGGAACATGGCTGAAACGGTTATCACAAAAAATTTCATTACACGGGCATACGTTTTTTGCGGGTTATCGCCTTCGGCCTGTTTAAAAAAGAAAGGCTCCGCCCCCATCCTGAATGCCTGTATAAACAAGGTAATTAAAATAGACAATTTATAACAGCCATTATAAATGCCGCGCTGTTCATCGGCATAACCGTTTGCAGATGGCAGCCACCAGCCCAGCATTAAGCGGTCGAATGTTTCGTTTACCATGCCGCCAAGGCCAGCCACCAGCATGGGCAATGAATACGCCATCATGGTAAGCCATAACTGCAAATTGAATTTCCATTTTTTAGGAAACACCCATTTGCTCAAAAACACCAATGTTAAGAACGAAGCAATTACGTTTGCAAGCAGCACATAGATTATAGGGTTTATATCCGGCCTGTACACAATAATCGCCCAACTGCCGGGATCAGCTTTTGCTTTTGCCGGGCAATACGACAAAAAGAAAACCGTAAAGCCGATATTGATGAGTATGTTGGCGATCTTTATACATGCAAACAATCTGGGCCGGCTTTCATACCGCAGCCGTGCAAAAGGAATGGTTGACAAAGCATCCAGCCCGATAACGATAATGCTAAGCTGTATCAATAAAGGAAATTCTTCCAGCGTTGCAATCTTTGCCAGCCAGTGCTGTTTCATCCACAGCAAAACGCTCAATACAATACTGCTCACCAGCAAGCTTATAGTGGCTGTATTGTTCACAGCATCATGGTCATGGTCTTTCCGCATAAAGCGGAAATAGGTGGTTTCCATTCCATACGTAAAGATGATATTGAACATGGGGATGGCTGCATAAATAGCGCCCATCTGCCCATAGTTAGCTGTAGAAATTAAAGAAGAATAAGTAAGGTAAGGCGTTAATAAGTAATTGATAAACCGCGCTGCAATGCTGCTGATCCCATACCAGAAAGTTTGCCCCGCCAGTTGTTTAATGCTGCTCAATCAAAAAAAAGTTTCCGCAAAAATAGGGATTGAACCGGGAGATTTCTTCCTTTTAAAACCCGCTCTTCCAGTTTTAAAAACCAACCGCTAATCCTCAAGCATGGTAACATTGGCGAAATAAGTAATATACAGTTAATAACAGCTTTGCACACAGGTAACATTCAATGAAGACTTTTACATGGGTTCATAGCATTAAGTTAGAGATTCTATGCAGCCCCGTTGTTTAGCGGGGCTTTATATTTTAAAGCTTCGCCTCATACAGAATGGATAGTAAAACGTAATTTTTAAAGCTCCGGCAGGAAGGAGAACTGATTACCGCAAAGCCCTGCATAAAAAATCAGAGCCGCTCATTTTCTGAAGCGGCCCTTAAAGCATAACCCCCATAAACTGTTTTAACTGTATTGTAATAAAGTGTTTGAATTGTTTAACCAATCGTGTTAATCGTAAATAATTATAAGCAGGTAACAGGCAATACGAAATACATAAGGTATTACACCGGCCCACTGGCAAAAGCAATGCTTTATCCATTCACTATGTTCACCAGCCTGCCATTAAGGAAAGCAGAAAGATTATGCACGGCTATATGCATCAGCCTTGTTCTCGCTTCTTTGCTGGCCCAGGCAATGTGCGGGGTAATAATGCAATGTTTTGCTGTCAGCAAAGGGCTATCCGCGGATGGCGGTTCAGTGGCAAGCACGTCAATGCCGGCGCCGGCTATTATATCATTGTTCAATGCATGGGCAAGGTCTTCATCAACAATAATGGGGCCACGGGCGGTATTCAGCAAAAAGGCCGAAGGCTTCATCAGTTGCAGGTTTTCTTTATTAATCAGTCCTTTTGTTTCCGGCGTTAAGGGGCAATGAATGCTCACTACATCCGATTGCTGCAGCAATTCTTTTATACCTGCCCACTTAAAATTTTTACGGTGCTGCTGATCCGTCTGCGTTCTGCTGCCGGCAATTATATGCATGCCAAATGCCGAAGCTATATTGGCTACTTTCTGCCCAATAGTGCCAAAACCAATGATGCCGGCTGTTTTGCCTTCCAGTTCGGTTAACGGGTAATCCCAAAAACAAAAATCCGGCGAAGCCGACCATTTGCCCTGCCTGACAGCATCGCTGTGCCGCTGCACATGATGTGTTAATTCAAGCAGCAATGCAAAAGTAAGCTGCGCCACAGAAGGTGTGCTGTAGCCCGGCACATTGCACACCGGGATATTCCTGGCCCTTGCCGCCGCTATATCAATAATATTATATCCTGTTGCCAGCACACCGATATATTGTAATGAAGCAAGCCGGCTGATCGTTTCTTCAGAAAGCGGCACTTTATTGGTTAATATGATGTCTGCATCTGCTGCCCGCTCCACAATTAATAATGGCGCAGTGCGGTCGTAAACAACCAGTTCGCCCAAATCTTCTAATTCTTTCCAGGAAAGATCGCCGGGATTTAAAGTATAACCGTCTAAAACAACAATTTTCATCCGCCGGTTTTTAAAAATTCGTATTGGCCTGACAAGCCTGTGCAATATTAACATATATACCCTAACGGCGCTTTCTTTAATTGTTTTCAGAATAGTTTGGCACAGTTGAATGGCCTGATGAAATATCTTAGCCGCATGAAAAAACTGTTTCCTTTTATTTTTATTTTACCTGCGTGCCATTTATTTGCCCAGCCAATAGACTATAAAGGCTTGCCGCAATGGAGCTGGCATAAAGAAGATTCTACGGAATATTATTTATATACGCCGTCAGACAGGAAGAAAGGAAAGAAATATCCTGTTGTGCTGGCTTTGCATGGTTGCTGCGGTACAGATTACCATGCCAGGTTGCGCAATACCGTTGACCCGATTGTACGTGTATGGCATAATTTTTCTGCCAATACGCAAAAAGTTCCTACTTATATTATAGCGCCTGCCACCTCGCTTGGCTGGCAGCAGCATTTTGATAACCTTAAAAAAGTAATAGACGACCTTATTGCAAACCAGGATGCCGATCCGCAGCGCATATACGTGTGTGGTTTTTCTATGGGCGCAGAAGGGGCATTCCATATAATACAGCAATATCCGGGTTATTTCGCGGCAGCTATTACAATGGGCATGGGCTTCAGCGGAGATCCAGCCAGGGTAAAAAACATTCCCCTCTGGTGCAACCAGGGGGAGACAGATTATTTTTCCAGGTCGTTGCGTAAAGATATTGCCGGCATCCGCCATGTAAATGGTGATGTACACGACACGGGCGCCACATGGGTTACCGGCGTAAACCCCCTGTACTCAAGTTTTAAAGGTTACGGCCATGGCATAATGTGGGTGGCCGCCAGCACGCAGGATTTAACCGGCTGGGCCTATTCAAAGATCAACGACGGTAATATTTATCCAACTGTATTTTTCAGATCGCCTTCCTACAAGCAAACAGCAAATCGCGGGGAAAAAGTAACGGTTGACATTGATGCAAATGATGCCGATGGAAGCATTGCAAAAGTGGAGGTTTTCTATGGCGGCAGCCTGGTTAAAACATTTAAAAAGGCGCCGTTTAAGCTTACATTAAAAGCATACAGGGGCGATAATGCTGTTAAAGCCGTTGCTTATGACAACAAAGGCAAGGCATCAACTGCCGAAACCATTTTGAGGGTAAACGTTAAGCCAGATATATCCTGGCAATTTTTAAATGATGCACAGGTTGGAAAATTTTACAGCGTAAAAATAAATGGCAGCGGCGGCAATGGCGACCTGGTTTATTCCACTGATGAAAAAAAGCTTCCGCCGGGTTTACTGCTTTACCCTGATGGCACATTAAAAGGCATACCATTAATTCCTGCCAGCAATTATTCAATCCCGGTTATTGTTCAGGATGAAGACGGCGATACAGCCAGCTATGTTTTTAACTTACGGGTGCCGCTTAAAAACCGGAGCGATGTGCTGGTTACCAATGCTGTTTCGGATAGAGGGATCGCCTGTCCTGTTTCTGGAATGATGCCGGGCGAATCGCCTTTCTTCAACAGTAAAGACACTGTTTTAACAACACGCACGGAGGAGATTAATTTCAGCGACATAGGCAAATATGAGGGGCTGACCTTTATTAAAACTGACATAAATGAAAAGGATACATCGGCTGATAATTTCTTAAGCTTTAATATAGATAACGATGCCACCGTGTATGTAGCGTATGAAACACTTAATGCCAACTATCATTCAACCCTCCCTGACTGGCTGAATGATTTTGAAAAAGAAGATGGGCAGATCGTTGCACAGTACCGTTATTATAATGTATATAGTAAAAGTTTCCCGGCGGGAAAAGTAGTATTGCCACCGGCAAATGCCAAAGCAAATAATGTGGGCACAGGTTATTTTGTAATGGTAAAAAAGGATTAATACATCGGTAATTCAATTTACCGGCAATGCTTATTATACCGTGAGCCGGATAAATTTATGCATTAGTTAAACGCATACAGAAACTGTTTTAATCACATAGTTAGATTTTGGCTGGCAGGTTATAGAAAATATAGTTATTGAAGCGTAGTTTCAATTTATGTGTTTCTATGTTTTCCTGCATAACTATGAGACCTGTTTATCTATGTGATTGTGCATTAAGGCATTGCACATTTTTATACCACATAGAATATAATCACATGGTTTTACAGATAAGAACCGCTGCAGAAGCTGCATCATCCATATACAAAAAGAGGCCCGCCGGGATAATTATCTTTTTTTCAGCCAATAGGTTTTTCCCGGCGCAGTATCGAATGTTGTAATATACAGGCTTCCCTGCTGTACAGAAATAAGCCGGGCGTTTGCACACTGCAATGGCATGGATGAGCTGATGACGCACCTGCCGCCTTTATTTGCCGTAATGGCCGCTTCGTTCAGCCTGTGCCCGCTCCATTGCATAGCCACTTCAAAACCGCCTCTTGCCATAAGCCCGGTTACAGAACCTGTTTCCCATGCTGAAGGCAGGGCAGGCAAGAGTTGTATAACGCCGGTATGGCTTTGCAGCAACATCTCCGCCATGCCTGATACGCCTGCAAAATTTCCATCAATCTGGAAGGGAGGATGTGCATCAAAAAAGTTGGGATAGGTGCCGCCGCTGTTATGCATTTCTACCTGGCCGGTATTGGTGTATTTTAATAACTGGCGTATAAGCAGGTATGCATGGTCTCCGTCTAATAGCCTTGCCCACCAGTTTATTTTCCAGCCTTTGCTCCACCCCGTTCCGCCATCGCCTCTTATTTCCAGCGTTTTCCTGGCTGCGCGGAAAAAGGCCTTATCGCCGGGTGTTATCTGCCGGCCCGGGTATAAGCCAAACAAATGCGACACATGGCGGTGCTGCGGATCTGTTTCTGGAAATTCTTTATACCACTCAAGCAACTGGCCTTGTGTGCCGGTATGCAAAGGATAGAGCCTGCTTTTTTTTGCAATAAGCGTATCACGAAAATCTTTATCGGTATTTAAAATTGCGGATGCTTCAATCACGTTGGTAAACAAATCCCAGATGATTGACATATCCATTGTGGTGGCTACAGATGTGCCATGGGCCTTGCCCGCGCTGTCAAGAAACTTGTTTTCCGGCGTTGTGGATGGCGCTGTAACAAGATAGCCGTTCTTATCTTCTACCAGCCATGCTGCAGAAAACAATGCAGCCTGCCTCATAATGGGATAAGCCTGCCTCAGAAAATCTGTATCAAGCGTGTAAGCATAATGTTCCCACAAATGGCGGCAAAGCCAGTTGCCGCCCATCGGCCAGTTGGCCCAAACGGGGTCGCCCTGTCCTTTATCGCCCACGGGGTTGGCCACAGCCCAGATGTCGGAGTTATGATGCGCCACCCATCCGTCAGCATGATAAAATTCTCTGGCTATACGTGCGCCGGTAACCGAAAGTTCTCTTATGAAAGCAAGCAGGGGATAATGCATTTCTGTAAGATTGGTTACTTCGGCAGGCCAGTAATTCATTTCTGTATTGATGTTAATGGTATAGTTAGCGCTCCAGGGCGGCCTTAATTCCTTATTCCAGATACCCTGCAAATTAGCCGGCGGGCTGCCCGGCCTTGAGCAGGAGATCAACAGATATCGGCCGTATTGGAAATACAGGGTTTCCAGGCCGGGGTCATACGCGCCTGCAGAATAAGCTTTCAGCCTTTCATCTGAAGGAAGCAATAACCGGGGATTGCTTGCGAGCGTATCTTCTATCTGAAATGAAACCCGGCTGAAATATTTCCGGTAATCAGCGATATGTTCAGCGCGCAGGGCAGCAAAGCTTTTTGCCGATGCTGCTTTTATCAGCGAATCGGCTATAGCATTCTCGTTCCTGCCATCTGCATCCGGGCATTTATCAAAACCATTAAAACTGGTAGCAGCCGCAACACATATAATAACTTCTGTTGCATTATGAATGTGTATGCCCGATGTATCGGCGCTTAATTTTCCGTCCTGCTTCAATAGTTTTATACGGTACTGAAAACGCATACCGTTGCAGCCTGAAGTGTCTTCATATATAACCGGTGCCCTGCCCGGCACCTCGTGATAGTTGGGATCAACGTGGGCAGGCGCTTTGCCGCTGATAACAAACTCAGTATTGCCATTAACGGCAGCTTTGTAATGCAACTGGCTTTTGGCAGTAAGATCAAAGCTCAGTTTTCCTTTTTGCGATGCCGCAAGTTTTATCATCATTACACCGGCAGGGGCAGATGTAAATATTTCCCTTGTATATTTTATGCCGTTTACAGTAAAACCGGTTGAGGCAATCGCCTCTTGTATATCCAGGCCGCGATAATAATCGGTTGGTGCTGCCCCATTAAAGTTTTGATGAATCATGATATCGCCCATTGGCATATAAGATTCTGTAAATAAGCCCTGCATATATTTGGTAAGTGAATCTGCTTTTGAATAATCTTCCTCCTTCAGCAGGGCTTCCCTTATTAAAGCAAGGTATGGATAAGCCCGGGGATTAATGGTATCTTTCACAGGGCCGCCACTGTATAAACTGCTTTCATTCAACTGCAATAACTCATCCTCCACGCCGCCAAAGATCATAGCGGCAATATGGCCATTGCCCACGGGCAAAGCCTCTACCCATTGCATTGCAGGCCGGGTGTACCATAATTTTAATGCGCTGTTTTTTTGGGTTTGGGCAAATGATGATTGAATATGAATGATGGCGAAAGTGCACAAACATATTAGCTTTATACCCTGTTTCATGGCTGCCTTTTTAGGTGATGCGTTTAGCTTAAAAGGCTTCAAGATAATAATAGTCTGGGTAAACAACGAAAGCTCCTGTTGAGAGATCAGGCCTGCGGCCTTGCCTGCATAAAAAACACCATGTTATGATGTGGGCCAGCGTTTCCTCAGCCAAAAAGTAAAGCAGCAATAATATAAAATGGCGGATTTTTATAGCCGAAGTTGTTTAGGCTTATTTTAACCGAACAGAAATACAGTCATTTCTTAGAAGCTGTCTAAAAATGATTTCTGGGGTTTTGTATGATGCTAAAAAATATAAACGCTCTTGCACGTCTTTCCCCCGCCGCGGCGGGGGAATCTGCTTTAGATTTTAAGCGCAGATACCCGATCAGGTCGGGTATGACGACCGACCTTGTTGTGCTTTATTCATACCTTTTAAAACATGCAAACATGCTTAATGGTGTTTCAAAATTCTATTTTTAGACAGACTCTAAGAAGCTGTCTAGAAATGAAATGTAAAAATACCCTTATGTGGATAAGTGGATAAAAAAGGCTGTGGCTTAATG
>NZ_JASGEX010000168.1:0-19936 GCF_047606085.1 Parafilimonas sp. | reverse complement strand
TCAAGATTCCCTATACCACAATCTGAAATAGATGCCAATCCAAATATAGCTCAGAATGAAGAATACTAAAGAGGAGTTTGGGATACAAATTAAAATGCCCTGAAATGTTCTTTAAAAGAGGCTGCCCAAACTCCGGGGCAGCCTCTTCCTTAATAAGTAATAGTATATAATTAAAAACATATTAAATTTATTTAAATTTTAAATAAATTTGCTTGTTTTACCTCTTTTTTACATTTTTGCTTGTGTTGCTGAGAAATTATTTTTTTTAGCAGCAGCATTTTTGCTGGTTTTGTGTCTAAGTGTATAATGAGAAATTATTTTTAACTGCTTATTAATAATCCTAATATAAGGTCTAAACATTAAAATTGTCTAAAATGAGAAAAAAAACTGCTTTGGGTTTTTTGTTGTGTCAGATTTTTGTGTAGCTGTGTTCTAACAGATATGCAAAACTAACAGCAGGGCCGCAAGCCTTACAGGCAATTCCGTGCCTTTGTTTCCGGTTCCCATAAATGGAGTGTGCCTGGCTCTAACAATCAAAAAATCTTTCGGATTTAAAGTTGCTTGGGAGGTGTAAAATGCTTATTGTTTAATGCAAAAACGTATTTATTGCATTAAGATAAAAGAATGCACTTACTACTTAATAAGTACGGCGGCGCTGCTGCACAATAGGGAAACTTACAGAGGTGCATTAATTGTTTTTGCCAGATGTAGAGAAAAATCAAACTAACATTTTCATTATCGTTCATTTTAATTAAACAAACACATGAGTTTAGGAAATTTTATGAAGTTAATGGCATGCCTGTCATTAACTATGCTCTTTGCGGTGAATTCCTTTGCCCAGAAGGTAACAATTCACGGAGATGTAAAGTCTAAAGAAGGTAAGGCTATAGAAGCTGCAACCGTAAGGGTAGATGGAGTTAACGGCTCGGTAGTCTATACGGAAGAAGATGGCACTTTCTCCATTCCGGCTAAGGTTGGCAACCATATTATTGTAGAAAGGGTAGGCTACAAACCCGAAAATATTTTAGTAAAGGCAGATAACGATGCCTATCATATTGTCTTGGAGGAATCTGCTTCCTCGCTGGATGAAGTTGTGGTAACGGCAAGCGGATCGCAAATCAAAAAAAGGGAGCAGGGATACGTATCCAATACTGTAAATGGTGCTGAGCTGACCTTGTCAAAACCAAGCACTGTGGGTGGCGGCCTGGCAGGAAAAGTACCGGGCCTTGATATTTCTGCAGTGGGCGGCGGGGTTAATCCCGATTACAGGCTGGTATTGAGGGGCCAAAGGTCTATCACCGGTAACAACAATGCCTTAATTGTACTGGATAATGTAATTGTGCCCTCTGAAATTTTTAATAATATAAACCCGGAAGATGTGGAAAGCATACAGGTGCTTAACGGCCCTGCCGGTGTTGCTTTATACGGTTCCCAGGCATCTAACGGCGCCTTAATTATTACCACCAAGCGGGGTAAAGCCGGCCCTCCGGTAATCAATGTATCTAATACGTTAACGCTCACAAGCGTTGCCTTTAACCCGAAACTGCAAAAAGAATTTGGTTCAGGTTTGGACGATTATGGTATAGATGAAAATGGCAACCCGCTGCTCACTATGTATGAAAACCAGTCTTACGGGCCCCGCTATAACGGCGAAATTATTGCGCTTGGTGAGCCATTAGAAGACGGCTCTCAACAGTATGCCAAATATGCTTATTTTGAAGACAGAACAAAATTCTGGCAAACCGGTTTAACCAACCAGACCGATGTTTCCCTCTCGCAGGCAGATGATAAATCATCTACCATGTTCAGTGCACAATACCTGGATACCAAAGGCGTAACCTGGCTTGATAAGTACAAAAGGGCTTCTGTGCGGTTAAACGGCTCAAGAAATTTCCTGCCAAACCTTAGCATTGATTACCAGGCAAGCTATGTGCAAAACAGGTACGATGTTACGGCTTACATAGGCTCTGTATATGATAATTATCTTAATATGCCGGGATGGGTGCCGGTAACCAAATATAAAAACTGGCGCACCGACCCGTTTGCAAACCCGAATGGTTATTATAACCCCTGGTACTCCAATCCTTATTTTTATATAGAAAACAACAGGTCTTATACCAACAACGATTATTTGCTGGGGAATATCGCATTGAAATATTCACCATTTACCTGGATGACCATAAGGTCCACCACCGGTTTGGAGGCGAGGACTATAACAAATAAAGTAACAACCGGCAAGTTTGATTATACAGATTATGCTATAGAAGCTAGTGGCAATGGAAAATCAGATATTCTTGGTTATGATTATGAGTATTCCATGAATTCAAGCCAGATATTCCAAACAGTGAATACGGAGTTCAGGAAAAAAGTAAATGATCTTAATTTCACCCTGTCAGTTCAGGGCGATTTAAAGCAAAATTACCTGAAATACCTGTATGGCGCCGTATCGGGATTGTCAGACAGCAGTATTTTCAACCTGAGCAATTCGCTTAATACCCCTTCTGCCGGCAATGGCATGTATAAGGCGCGCCAACTGGGTTTGGCCTACGAATTTAAAATTGGCTATAAAGGGTATTTATTCCTGCATACTACGGGCAGGAACGACTGGGTTTCTATCCTTGATCCCGGTGACCGTTCTTTCTTTTACCCGGCAGTTGACCTTTCTTTCGTTGCAACCGATGCACTGCCCTTCCTGCAGGAGGCAGAATGGCTGGACGTGTTAAAATTCAGGGGTGGCTGGTCTAAGGTGGGAATGGTGAACCTTAAAGACTATACGTATGGCGCTTATGCAACCCAGCCAACTTTTTCCCAGGCTAACGGCTATCCTTATTCCGGCATAGCCGGTTATTCAGTAGGCAGTACCATTGTACAAAGCGGGTTAAAGCCTGAAATTACCAAACAGATTGAAGTGGGCACTGATTTTACTTTGCTAAAAGGTAAAATTGATGGCAGCTTTACTTACTACTCTTCCACAACAGATAACCAGACTATTCTAACCAACATATCGAATGCCACCGGTTTTACTTATTACCTCTCCAATGCGGGAAAAACTTCTAATAGCGGCGTAGAAGCCAGGCTTACTTATACAGCGCTTGATACCAAAAACTGGACGGTGAACTTATCCGGTACCTACGCATACCAGAATAGTAAGGTTAATTATTTAAATTCCACCTTGTCGCGTTTAAGCTTAGCTACTTACAGTTCTGCAGGCTCTTATGCTGTGCCGCACATGCAGTTCCCTCAAATATATGGCAGTGATTATGAAAGGGATGATGAAGGCCATGTAATAGTAGATGCAACAACGGGCATGCCCAGCGTAGGCGACTATAAATACTTTGGTAATGCCGATCCCCACCATATTGTAGGGTTTACCCCATCTATCAGGTACAAATCATTCTCAATTACTGCTGTTTTCGAATATCGTGGCGGCATGATACGGTATAATGGTATCGGTAGTAACCTGGCCTGGTCAGGTATGGGCATTAACACGGTAAAATATAACCGTGAGAATTTCGTGTTTCCTAATTCTGTTTACCTGGATAAAGACGGGGAATATGTGAAAAATACAGATGTGGTAGTAAACCAGGGCAACAGCGGTTTCTGGACCGGCGTTTACCGCAGTGTTTCCAGCAACTTTATTACCAGCGGCAATTATATGAAGCTGCGCCAGCTAAGCATATCATATAATTTCCCGCAAAGCATATTAAAGGGGCTGAGAGCGTTTAAGGCAGCAAGCCTGAGCCTGCAGGGGCGTAATTTGTTTATATGGTTGCCCAAGGAAAATGTTTATACTGATCCTGAATACAGTAATGCGGGAAGTGACAGCAATGGCATTGGTTTAACCGGAGTTACTTCACCCCCGCAACGTTATTACGGCGCTACCTTATCATTAACTTTTTAATATTTATAATTTTAATATTTATAATAATGCGTAATAAATTATTATTAGTTGGTTTTGTAATAGTGGCTTTTAGCCTGGGTGCCTGTAAAAAATACCTGGATATTAATACAAACCCAAATTCCTCCACAAGCTCAACTCCTGATTTGGTTTTGCCGCAGGCCATAGTTTATACAGGCGCTATGGCGAATTATTTAAACACGTACGGCATGCAGGTAGGAGGCTATGGTGCAAATGCCGGCGGTTATGGCGGTTATGCAGCTAACTGGACTTACAATTTCACGACTGATTATTATACTTCTATCTGGAGCGGCACTTACGACCTTTTGGAAGACTTGCAATACGTAATCACTTCAACAGAAGGCAGCGATAACTATGCCTATTATAATGCCGCCGCCAAAATTCTGAAGGTTTATAATTACCAGCACCTGGTAGATCAGTATAATGACATACCATTTACTGAAGCATTATCTTCTACCAACATTACACCATCTTACGATGAAGGCACGGCAATATACCCGCAGTTAGCTGACATTCTGGATTCAGCCATTGATGTGATAGAGAACGCTGTTTATCCTACGTCATTAACATCTTCTACTGATCCTTTATTTGCAGGAGATATGACTTCATGGATACAGTTTGCAAACACCATCAAGCTACGTTTGATCATACGGGCTTCTTCTGCGGTTACTTTTTCAAATACCACTTTTACTGATGATGGTTTTCTTACAGACGACGCTATTGAAAACCCGGGTTATGAGCAATCGAGCGGAAAAGCGAATCCCGGTTTCAGCTCCTGGGTTTTTGCTTATGACGGGTCAAATGGAAGCCGTTCGTGGATACCTTCAAAGTATATCTATGGCTATTATGATGGAAATAAATTAACGGATGCGGCAAGGGGCGCGGCCATTTATTACGATTTTCCATCTACCCCTGTAAACCAGTTAGGCATAACAACCGATGTGGAAAGTGCACCCACCGTAGGAGCCTGGTATTCAGGCGATGGCACATCAGGAAGCACGGTGGGAGATGCCATAGGTGTAATGAAAGGCTTTGACATGGGCGTGCCGCTAATGCTGGCGGCAGAGAGTTATTTTCTGCAGGCAGAGGCTGATGTAAGGGGCATTTTATCAGGCGACGCGCAAACAGATTTTGAAAGCGGTATAACGGAATCTTTTCACTATCTCTATAAGCTTTCTGATGGCACTGTAGCAAGCGGGTACGATTACACAACTGATGCAGAAACCTATATTTCAGACAACAGCACCAGCTATCTGGCAAACTTTAGCCTGGCTACTTCCACAGAAGAACAAATTGAAGCTATTATTACACAAAAATATATAGCGCTGAATATGACAAATTGTGATGAAGGATGGAATGAATACAGGAGAACCGGCTATCCTGCCTCAGGCACTACGGCCGTGAACAACCCTTATGGCTCCTTTGCCTCAACCCAGTCTGAATCTACCCGGTCAGATCATCTGCCAACAAGAATACTATATCCTTCCTCTGAATATTCTTACAACGGGGATAAAGTTCCGTCTGCATCCAGTATAAGCCCGTTTACATCGCTTATTTTCTGGGCGCAATAGATATTGTTTAAAAGTTTAAAAAATATTTTTTTCTTATCACATTAATGAAGTAAAAATGAAAATGACTAAAAAACTATATAAAAACAAGCTGTGGATGTTCCTGCTTCTCGTGGTGGGAACGCTTACCCACCAGGGTTGTAAAGATAAGGATGTAGCTTTCCCTACAAACTCCGACGAAACTACAGCTATTATAGAGCTTGGCAATACTGAGCTTGCCGACAGTTATTCTTCGGTGTATTCACTGTATTCTAATTCGGGAAAATTTATTAATGATACAGCGGGATTTTATGTGATTGTTAATTACAATGGCGAAACAACGTATGCCCCTGAAGATATAACCGTTACCTTGGAAATAAATTCAGATGCCCTGGATGCGTATAATACTGAAAATTCTACCTCTTATGCACTAATGGATGAAAACATAGCCAGCTTTTCTACAACAGTGATTATACCCAAAGACTCAAGTTATGCAAGGTTCAGGGTTGTGGTAAATGATACAACCGGTTTTGATTTTGACAGTACTTATGCTTTGCCGTTAACAATTACTTCTACAACTTATGGTACCATCAGTGCAAATACCGGAACTAAATTGTTTTCATTTGTAGGTCAAAATGCTTATGCAGGTACTTATACTGAAGTAGGTTATTTTTACCATCCTTCATCACCAAGAAGTTTGTCTTTAACAACAGATGTCACTACACTTTCTTCAAATTCAGTTAAGATTGCTGTGGGAGATTTGGGCAGTTCTGAGTATTATGTAAGAGTGACGATAGACCCGGACACCTATGCGCTAAGCATAGAAGATTACGGCACTGGTGTAACAATGTATGCATTAGATGCATTGCCTGATAGTAATCCTGGCTATACGGCAGCATGGACCAGTTCTTCCTTGTGTAATAACACCTATGATCCGGAAACAGGAATATTTTATTTAAGAATAGGTTATTTAGGTTCAACTGGATGGAGAGTTTCTGAACAAATTCTTACGCCGGAATAGCCGATCAATATACAAATTGATATGTAAAAAGCTGTCTCAAAAATGCTGAGGCAGCTTTTTAATATTCTGTCTTTTAGTATTGAGGCTTGTAATGTGATAACAAATAAAGCACCTCGCCACTCAAGCAGCTAAAAATGCCCCAGCAAATTGCTTATCAGTATATTAGACCTTTTTAAAAATACCTGCTCATCTTTCTCTAATATAATTTCTACGGTGGTTTTATCTTTCAGGGTAATAATAATTTTTGAAATGCGGTTATTAAAATCGCCTGACACAAAAAGAATGTTGTCATAAAGCGTTTCGTTTCCCTGTGAGGTCATATTCTTTTTTTTGCCTATGGCAGAGCTTTCCTGGGCTACGAACACATATTCCTTGCCGGTACTGTCTGTTCCTTTTACAGAATCTATATCAAAAAAAGTTAATTGAGTTGTGTTGGTCCACGTTAGCCTTAAAAATTTTATATCTCCTAATGATAATAAGTTAAAAGAAAAGCTTTTAATATAGCCCGGTTTTGCCGAGTTCTGCGGGCTGATACTTATATTGGAGAGCGGGATTTTTTTGTCTGTCGCTTCTATGTAACGTTGCTTGTTTGCTTTGTCTGTCTCGTCTTTTACTATTTTTTGTCCATAAGTTTGATCCAGGCTTAATGAGGCAATTATAAGAGATAAAAATACTGGCTTCATAAAGAAAGATTATAGAGTTATAATAAATTTTATTACGTATTCAAATATATAGATTTAGATAAGTTGCCTGCAAAATTTTATATGAATGGTGTATGGCATTTCACGGGCTTGAATTGCACATCAATTTTTGATGCCGTAACAAAAGATGTTTACATAAGCAGCTACAAAAATGTAAGCGCAATCAGGCGTATTGTTGAAGAATCGCTAACATTGCAAAAATAAACCTACAAATTATGGCAGATCAGCCTCAGCAACAGCAGAACCAGCTCAACATAGAAATAAGTGAAGAAGTATCTGAAGGCACGTATGCTAATCTTGCCATTATAACGCACAGCCATGCCGAGTTTGTAATAGATTTTGTGAATGTAATGCCCGGAACCCCCAAGAGCAAAGTAAAATCACGCATTATCCTCACGCCTATGCATGCAAAGCGTTTTATGCGCGCCATGCAGGAAAACATTGAACGTTATGAAAGCGTTCATGGAAAAATACAAGACCTGGAACAGGTGGAGATACCCCTCAATTTTGGCGGCCCTACTGCACAGGCATAAGCCCTTCCCTAAAGGGGGATATTATTTTTTCGTTAACTGTAGAATAAAAGCCTCTTTTAGTTTACAAAATGCAGGCTTTTGAAACATAACTGTTTTAAACTCCCCTTTAGGGGATGGGGGGCAAATAAATTCTCCCCTTCAGGGGATGGGGGCTTACGTTTTTTTATGTAGCTTACATGCTATGATTGGAAACAGGTTTATAAAATTTGATCCTGCAGCAAGCGGCAAAAGCAAATTTGAAGAACTGCTCGATCTCTTTATGCAATTGCTTGCCTATACCAGCGGCGATGTAAGCGAAGCGTTGGAATGGATGAATGAACTGGACAAAAAATACCAGCTTACAAACGATGAGTATGGCATGGGCGATTTTATTGAAGACCTGAAGCGCAACGGTTATATAAGAGATAATACCGAAACCGGCGCCATGCAAATAACCGCGAAAAGCGAACAAAGCATTCGCAGGAAAAGCCTGGAAGAAATATTCGGCAGGCTTAAAAAAAGCAAACAGGGCGATCATACAACGAATAAGCCCGGGCAGGGAGATGAGATAAGTCCTGATTACAGGCCATTTCAGTTTGGCGATATGCTGGAACAGATTGATTTTACGGAAAGCATACGCAATGCCCAAATAAATCATGGCGTGGAAAACTTCCAGATGCATGAAGATGATCTGCAGATTCGCGAAACCGATTTTAAGGCGCAAACATCCACCGTGCTGATGATAGATATTTCGCACAGCATGATCTTATATGGCGAAGACAGGATTACGCCGGCTAAAAAGGTAGCCATGGCTTTAAGCGAGCTCATCACTACAAAATATCCTAAAGACACATTGGATATTGTAGTGTTTGGCAACGATGCCTGGCCGGTTGAAATTAAAGATCTGCCTTACCTGCAGGTAGGCCCGTATCATACCAATACGGTTGCGGGTATTGAGTTAGCGATGGATATTTTGCGGCGCAGAAGAAATCCCAACAAGCAGATTTTTATGATAACCGATGGCAAGCCTACCTGTTTAAAGATGGGCGGCCGTTATTATAAAAATGCGTTCGGGCTTGACAGGAAGATCACGAACCGCTGTTTAAACCTGGCGGCGCAATGCAAGAAGCTCAAAATTCCTATCACTACATTTATGATAGCAAGCGACCCTTATCTGCAGCGTTTTGTAACAGAGTTTACAGAAACCAATAATGGCAAAGCATTCTTTGCATCGCTGGATAAATTAGGCGCATTCATCTTCCGCGATTTTGAAAGCGGCAAAAGAAAAACAGTGTATTAGCCCCAACCCTAAAGGGAGTATTTACAACTATAACTTATTTTATAATTAACGCGAATACATTTTATGAAGATTAAAGATGAATCCCCCTTTAGGGGGCAAGGGGGCATTAAAACATTAGGCGAATTAAAAAGAAGTGGTTACAAATCCATTTCTGTGAAAGACGAAATAAGAAAAAATCTTATTGAAAGCATACGCAATAAAGAAAATACATTCAAAGGGATTATTGGCTATGAAGATTCCGTCATTCCCGATACGGAAAGAGCTTTATTAAGCCGTCATAATATTTTGTTTCTCGGGCTGCGCGGGCAGGCCAAAACCCGTATGGCCAGGCAAATGACCGATTTGCTGGATGAATATATTCCTGTAATTGCAGGCAGCGAAGTGAATGATGACCCGTTAAATCCTTTGAGTAAATATGCTAAAGACCTTATCGCCGAACATGCTGAAGAAACACCCATTACGTGGCTGCACCGCAGCGGGCGCTACGGTGAAAAACTGGCAACGCCGGATGTAAGCGTGGCAGATTTAATCGGCGACATTGATCCAATTAAAGCCGCTAATCTCCGTTTAAGTTTTGCGGATGAGCGGGTAATTCATTACGGTATTATACCACGCAGCAACCGGGGTATTTTTGTTATCAACGAAATACCCGATCTGCAGGCGCGCATACAGGTTGCCTTGTTTAATATTCTGGAAGAAGGCGATATACAAATACGCGGATTTAAGCTGAGAATGCCGCTGGATATTTTATTTGTCTTCACCGCCAATCCCGAAGATTATACAAACCGCGGTAGTATTGTAACGCCTTTAAAAGACAGGATTCAAAGCCAGATATTAACACATTACCCAAAAACGATTGAAACGTCGCTGGAAATAACCGAGCAGGAAGCGGATATTCTTGAAGATCAGAAATCAATAGTAGCTGTAAGCGACCTGGTAAAACGCCTGATTGAACAGGTGGCATTTGAAGCCCGCAATAATGAGTACGTGGATAAGAAAAGCGGTGTAAGCGCAAGGCTGCCTATAGCTGCTATGGAAAATGCTTACAGCAGTGCAGAGCGCAGGGCTATGCGCAATAATGAGAAACATACGCAGATATGGGTAAGCGACCTGGTAGGCATTATTCCATCCATAACCGGCAAAATTGAACTGGTGTACGAAGGCGAGCAGGAAGGCCCGTACCAGGTGGCCGTTAATTTACTTGATAAAGCCATCCGCTCACAGTTCATCACTTATTTTCCAAACCCGGAAACATTAAAGAAGCGAAGGGCCACCGGCAAGGCCTCACAGGCAGAAAAGGAAAACGACAATCCGTATAAAACCATAACAAGATGGTTTGATGCGGGCAATCATATTGATGTAATGGTAGATGCAAAAGACGCGGATAAAATACATGCTTTGTATAAAGTGGATGGCTTATACAGCTTTGTAAAAAAATATTTTCCGCATGCCAATGAAAAGGAAAATGCCTTGCTGATGGAATTTGTATTGCATGGCCTTGCAGCCTACTCACTCATCAGCAAAAAAGTAATTGAAGGAAAGATAGAGTTTAAAGACCTTATCGGCAGCATGATGAACCTGGGACAGATGAACTATAACGATGAAGAAGATGATTTGAATGATGACAGTTTCAGGTAATTTTTTTAATAAAATTCGTCTTGCCGGATAGTGAAATAAAAACCCCGCCTAAGACTAAGCGGGGTTTTTTTCAACCCTAAACCCTTAAAAAACAGGGCGAAGTTAATATGATTTTTTAATATTACAATTTGCAAAAAAATTATTTATTTCTGTCTTGTTGCCATGTAAATAACCGGATCTTAATACTTATTGTTCCAGCAATTTATAAATCTGGTCAAGGTTTGGCGTTAAAATTATTTCTGTTCTGCGGTTATGCGCCCTGCCTTCAGGCGTGCTGTTGGTATCAACAGGATCAAACCAGGCATGGCCGGATGCAATAACCTTTGCAGGGTCCACTTTATAATCGTTCACTAAAATCCGCACCACGCTTGTAGCGCGGGCTGTGCTTAAAGCCCAGTTGTCTTCAAACTTCATTCGAATGGGAATGGAATCTGTATGCCCTTCTATCGTTACGGCAATATCAGGATTTGCAATCAATACATTGGCGAGCTTGCTCAGCGCTTCTTTGCCCGCGGGGTTTACAACGGCGCTGCCTGAAGGAAATAAAAATTTCTCGCTAAGGCTTACATATACCTTTCCATTTTTCTGCGTTACCGTAAGGTCACTGTCGCTGTAACCCACCAGCGCATTTATCATTTTATTTCTTAAATCGCTGGTTGCCCTGCGTTGCTGGTCGAGCAGGTTTTGCAAATCCTGCAAACGTTTTTGCTGCGCCTGTAAATTTTGCTGCAGGGAATTTACTTTAGATGAAGCATCATTGCTCAGTTGTGTGTTTTGTTTGTTAAGCGCATCTATATCCGATTGCAATTTATTGATCGTTGATTGCTGGCCTGCAATTTTAGATGCCATTAAAGTGCTGTCGTTCTGCAATGTTCTGTATTGCATTTGTGCATCAAGCAGCTTGCGTTTTGAAACGCAGGCTGTGGTAAGGACAATGGCAAATGCCAAAAGGCCTGAAAAACTTTTTCTCATATAAATTTTTTATTGGTGATTAAAAACTATGCCAAACGTACATGCAATAATTCATGCATATTGTATAGCAGGAATATAGAAAATATAGTTATTGAAATGTAGCTTTCAATGACTATATGCCTATGTTTTTTTGCCCCATTATGAAACCTGTTTATCTGTGTGTCTTACATTAAACATTGCGCCAATATGGATATAATATATTCAGGAGGAACTCAGCCAGATTTATGGCTTCGCATTTTCTTTTGAAATTATTTCGCCATGCAGCAACAATACATGCTTGTTATTGTGTTTTGTGTTGGCAGTAACCGTAATTGTTTTAAAAACCGGCCCAAACGAAGTATAGCTTTTAAAACTTGCAGATATGAAGCTGCTTTTGCCGGGCAGTATGGGATCTTTGGGATAATCTGTTATCGTGCATCCGCAGGATGGTTGTGCCTCTGAAATAAGTAAAGGCTTCGAGCCTGTATTTTTAAACCTGAATTTAAACTGCATGGAATCGCCCGATCTCATGGTGCCGAAATCAATAACAGAATCCAGCCATTGAATTTCTGTATAACCAGCCGTATCGTTTTGTTTTGATAATGCCGGTTCTATGTTTTGTTTGTTTGTGCCAGGCTTTTTATCATGGCTGCATGCATAAAAAATAACCAGGAAAAACAAAATAGAAATGCCTGTCTTCATACATAAAATATTAAAAATTTCCGGAATGGCCATCCCAAAAGGCCCCGGTTGCAAATATTATATTTATTAAAGCGAAATAATTAGCCGGCTGATTAATATTTTGGGGTTTGTAAAAAATTAACTGTCTCACATCATTGCTATTTCATCCCATTAAGGAAAGCAATGCCGGCCTGGCAGCAGTACGGCATTTTCTGCACTCTCTTTCTATCACATACACCGTTATCATAACAAAAACCCCACACTCAAAAACTGAATATGGGGTTTAACTTAACCTTTCCTTTGAGTCCCGCTTATTGCGGGAGAATCCCTGCCTGAACTGCGTTCACGCAGGCAGGGAACCCCGTCTGAATGATTCATCGGGCAGGCGTCTTTCCTCCGTTTTCAGCAAGATGTTTTTTCAACCATACTTTACCGGCATTTGTTTTCAGATATTTTTCTCTTGCACGCGCCTCAGCCCATGAAGGATGTGTTTCAGTATAAACAATTTTCCATGGGCGGTGCCCTTTTGTAAATCTGTTTTTGCCGGCATTATGTTCCTTTAATCTTTGCAAAACATCTTTAGCCATTCCTGTGTACCAGGTGGCATCTGCAGTGCTTTCTATCACATACACCGTTATCATAACAAAAAACCCCACACTCAAAAACTGAATATGGGGTTTAACTTAACCTTTCCTTTGTAGCCGGTACGGGAATCGAACCCGTCTTTCCTCCGTGAAAGGGAGATGTCCTAGCCGATAGACGAACCGGCCGCTTTTCAATTGCGGGAGCGCAAAGATAACGGCCATTTGCTAATGAACAAAGTTTTTGGATTTTTTTGATGTGAAATATAGACGGCCCGCTTCAAAATCTAATTTATAATTAACAAATATGTGCGCGGTTATTCCTTAAAAAATTTTTTATCCTGGCCAATTTTTTACATTTACCCCCACTATCAGGAATAATTATGAGAAAAGCCATTTTACTCACCAATGGTTTGTTTAATACGGAGAATGCTAAAACAGCGCATGGTTTAGTAAGAGAAAGCAACCGTTTTAAAATTGTTGGCGTGGTTGATCATGTTTTTGCGGGCAGCGATGCCGGTGTTTTGCTGGATGGCAAACATAGGCACATACCTGTTTACGCAACGGTTGCAGAAGCAATTACTGCAAAACCTGAACTATGCATTGTAGGGGTGGCAACCAGCGGCGGCGTTTTTCCGGGCACATTGCTGAATGAAGTAAAACAAGCCATTGAGCTAAAACTTGATATTGTAAACGGCCTGCACGACCATTTGAATGAACGGCCTGAAATAAGAGCCCTTGCAGAAAAAAATAAGGTGGTACTGGTTGACATCAGGAAACCTAAAAAGCTGCCGGAGCTTCATTTCTGGACAGGTAAAATCTTTGATATAAAAACACCCATCGTTGCAGTTATAGGCACCGACTGCGCTTTGGGCAAACGCACTGCGGCAAGATTGGCAGTGAATGCCTGCAATAATGCAGGGCTGAATGCACAGATGATCTATACCGGCCAAACAGGCTGGCTGCAGGGCGGTAAATATGGTTTTATTCTCGATGCAACTTTAAACGATTTTGTTTCGGGCGAACTGGAACATGCCATACTTACCTGCTATGAAGAAACAAATCCTGATATTATTTTTATTGAAGGGCAATCAGCTTTGCGAAATCCCACCGGGCCTTGCGGCAGCGAGATGCTTATATCAGGCAATGCAAAATCTGTTATCCTGGTTACAGCGCCTAAAAGAAAATATTATGAACATGAACCAGCATGGGGAGAAATACCTTCGCCGGAATCTGAAATTGCTTTGATACAGCAATTGGGCTCCGCTGTAATTGCCATTGCCATAAATACAGAACATTGTTCTGAAGCGGAAGCGCTCGCCTTTCAGAAACAATATGAAGAAAAATTTAAAATGCCGGTAATGCTTCCGTTGCAGGAAGGCTGTGAAAAAATACTGCCGGTAATTAAAAGCCTTTGCAAAAGTTAAGCGGATATAACATGAAGATAAAATCGTTTAAAGCATATAAAAAAAATCTCCTGCTGCAAAAGCCTTATACCATTGCAAGGGAAACCATTACCGATGTTGAGAATGTTTTTCTTGAAGTGGAGCTCGAAAACGGCATAAAGGGCATTGGCGCTGCTAACCCATCTCCTGAAGTAGTGGGTGAAACGCCGGAACAAACACTGCAAAACCTGCAGTCCGGTTTTTTGGAAACATTGGCTGGAAAAGATATACGGCAGTTTTTGCACCATATTTATTTAACCAAGCAACAATTTCCCGGCCGGCCCGGAACGCAGGCCTGCATTGATATTGCGCTGCACGATGCTTTTACAAAATGGCTGGGTATCAGCCTTGTTGATTTTTACGGCAGGCAGCATGAGCGCATGCTTACTTCTGTAACCATTGGTATTAAAGATGTAGCTGCAACACTCGAAGAAGCGGATGATTATTATAAAAAAGGATTTCGCATACTAAAAATAAAAACAGGTTTGAATGCCGGGCTTGATGCAGACCGCATTATTAAACTAAAAGAAAAATTTGGTAAGCATTTTATAATCCGTGTTGATGCAAACACTGGCTATACACTGGATGACCTGAAGCTTTTTCTTTCGCTTACAAAAGCCTATGATGTTGAGTTGATAGAACAACCTTTACTGCCTTACCTTGATAAAGAATTATTGCAACTGCCCGCTGAAACCCGCGCCATATTAGCGGCTGATGAATCCCTCAAAGATGAAAGGTCTGCCCTGTCTGTCGCAGCACAAAATTTATATGGTATTTTCAATATTAAGCTCATGAAATGCGGCGGCATAAAGCGTGCAATGGAAATAGCGAATATAGCCAACCCTGCAGGCATTCATTTATTCTGGGGATGCAACGATGAAAGCATAGTGAGTATAACGGCTGCGCTGCACGCTGCATTTGCCTGCCCCCACACAAAGTATATTGATCTTGATGGCAGCCTCGACCTTACTGAAGATGTTGTTACCGGCGGCTTTATCCTGAAAGATGGTTATATGTATTTGGATGACGCGCCCGGCCTTGGTGTATCAATCATTTAGTATTTTGTGGCCATATAAAATATCTTAACCATCATTTTTCGCTTTATAACTTCATCATGCTTTACAGACTGTTTATTTGCACAATTTTTATTTCAGCTTCCATTTATTCTGTTGCACAAAACAACACACCGGCATTTCGCAATGCATCCCTGCCCATAGACGCAAGGGTAAATAACCTGCTTACTCAATTAACACTGGAAGAAAAAATAAGCCTGCTGGGTTACAGGAGCAAGGCGGTGGAACGGCTGGGCATTCCTGCTTATAACTGGTGGAACGAAGCCCTGCATGGCGTGGCAAGGGCCGGCGATGCAACGGTATTTCCGCAGGCAATAGGCATGGCTGCAAGCTTTAATAATGATTTGCTGTATGAGTGCGCTGCCGCTATTTCCACCGAGGCCAGGGCCAAATACAATATTGCCCCAAAGCAAAACGGTTCGCTGCAATACATGGGATTAACTTTCTGGTCGCCAAACGTAAACATCTTTCGCGACCCGCGATGGGGCAGGGGGCAGGAAACGTATGGGGAAGACCCTTTTCTTACAGCAACCATGGGAACTGCTTTTGTGCAAGGCATACAGGGCCATGACAGCCTGCATTTAAAAGCCGCGGCCTGCGCCAAACATTTTGCCGTGCATAGCGGGCCTGAAAGTTTGCGGCATGCGTTCAATGCAATTGTAAGCAATACCGATTTGCGGGAAACCTATTTATATGCTTTTAAAAAACTGGTTGATGCCGGCGTTGCCTCCGTAATGTGCGCTTACAACCGGGTGAACGATGAGCCCTGCTGCACCGGTAACACCCTGCTGCGATCCATACTGCGGAATGAATGGGGTTTTAAAGGGCAATTGGTTACCGATTGCTGGGCATTGGAGGACGTGTATGCCACACATAAAGCCCTGCCTGATGCGGTAGCCGTGGCTGCCGCTGCCATTAAAGCCGGTGTGAATATGGATTGCAGCAATATTCTGCAGGATGATGTGATGAATGCTGTAAAACAAAACCGCTTAACCGTAAAGGAAATAGACAGTTCGCTGGCGCCTACACTGCGCACCGAAATGAAGCTTGGCTTTTTTGATGATGCAAAGTCGTCAGTATATGCCGGCTATGGAGCAGATAGTGTTTCGAATGATTACCACAGGTTGCTTGCAAGAAAAATGGCGGCGCAAAGCATGGTTTTATTAAAGAATGACAACAGCATATTGCCGCTTGACAAAACCAAATATCCGCAGTTAATGATCGTGGGGCCCAATGCCGCTTCGCTGGATGCTTTGCTGGGCAATTATCATGGCGTAACAGGCAGGGCTGTAACATTTGTGGATGGTATTGTACATGCTGTTGGCCCCGGCGCAAGGGTGGAATATGATATGGGCTGCGATTATAAAGACACCACAAAATTTGGCGGTATATGGGCTGCTTCCAATGCCGATATTACCATAGCCGTAATTGGTTTAACGCCGGTGTATGAAGGCGAGGAAGGCGATGCTTTTCTTTCTGATAACGGCGCTGATAAGAAAAACCTGAGCCTGCCCGCTGCGCATATCGCTTATATAAAAGCATTAAGAAAAGGAACCAAAACACCCATCATCGCGGTAATAAATTCAGGCAGCGCGATTGATGTTTCTTCCATTGCTGATTACGTTGATGCGATCATTTTAGCATGGTATCCCGGCGAAGAAGGCGGCAATGCCCTGGCCGATATTTTGTTTGGGAAAGTTTCTCCTTCGGGGCATTTGCCCGTAACTTTTTATAACTCGTTTGACGACCTGCCAGATTATTCAAGCTATGCTATGAAGGGCAGGACTTACCGTTATTTCAATGGCAGGGTGCAATATCCCTTTGGTTTTGGCCTGAGCTATACCAGCTTTGATTATGCATGGGCGGGCAAGCCCGTTATGGGCAAAGACAGTGTTACCTTTTCTGTAAAAATAAAAAATACAGGAAAGTATAATGCTGATGAGGCGACGCAGGTATATATTGGTTATCCGGAATTGCCCGGCATGCCTTTGAAAGAATTAAAAGCTTTTAAGAGGGTGCCGCTGGCTGTAAATGAAGAAAAAACAATTTCATTCAGCATTGCTGTATCTGAATTAAAAAAATGGGATGAAGCAAACAATGCCTGGAATCTGAACAAGGGCAGCTATATAATAACAGTGGGTGAAAATGCTGATGATGCAAAGCTTACATCTTCTGTTACCATAAAATAAAAACCGCTGTTAGAGAACAACGGTTTATTGCACATGAGAAAAATGAAAGTATTACAGATCTATCGTCTTTAAATCTTTTGGAATCTTTACATCAACTGTTTGTGTCTGGTTGTTGCGCTTATAGGTTATTTTAACTGTATCGCCTTTCTTCAGCTCTTTTATGCTTTCCCTTAAATCATCGGTGGAAGCGATGTTCTTACCGTTAACCTGGGTAATTACATCATCTTCTTTTAAACCGGCTTTGGCTGCAGGCGAATCTTCATCGTCAATATCAAGCACTTTTACGCCATTACCTTCTTCTGTATCTTGTACGGAAAGGCCGAGACGTGGTTTATTATCGTTCCATGAAAAAGCAAAACCCTGGGGACCGCTAAAACTTTTTAAACTACGGCCTTCGCTGCCTGGTGTGTTCCATGAAAAAACATGCATTTGTTCAGACTTGCCTAAAGTAGCATTGGCAGTTGCCTGTTTGCCATCCCTTAAATAAGTTATCGCAACTTTTTCATCGGGTTTGTGCTTGCCAACTGTTTGGTACAAATCATCCGGGCTGGTAATTTTATCATCGCCTATTT
The DNA here is from genome assembly GCF_047606085.1 of Parafilimonas sp. Classification (GTDB taxonomy): domain Bacteria; phylum Bacteroidota; class Bacteroidia; order Chitinophagales; family Chitinophagaceae; genus Parafilimonas. Next base: position 1,806 of record NZ_JASGEX010000168.1, on the reverse strand, counting down.
TGGTTATAATATCACCTTCTTTCAGGCCGGCTTTTTCAGCAGCGCTGCCATCGGTAACATCGGTGATCTTTGCGCCCTGGTCATTCTTTTCGCTCATAATACCAAGAAATGCAGCATTTGATTTTACACTGTTCCTCATTTCTTTTCTTAATTCAAGCATTGGCGGTGTGGCAGGCGCAAATGCCGTGGCGCCTGAACGGTGGCCTTCTACAAATATGTGTTTATCATCCTTTATTTTTTGCTGAATGATTTTTACATCATCACTTTTAAAATCATCAACCGGTTTGCCATTTACGGTTATGGTGTTGCCATCAATTACCACGGTAATTTTTTCTTTGGTTGAATCTTTTTTCTGAATGATGATATCCTGCCTGTTCGTATTGTCAGGTTTTTCTTTTACCGGAGGCTGTGCCTGTGCGGAAACAAAAGCTAAGGTTGCGGAAAACAAGGTCATTAATCTTACTGTCTTAATCATAACTGCGGTTTTATATCTACGAAAATTTTAGTAGTTCAAATATATAGAGATTTATTAATTACGAAAGCCTTCGGAAATGTTAAAGCTGCCGGTTTAATTTTTTAGCGGGGAATATGGAAACCGCTTAAAATAGCGGAACGGCTATTATCAGCAAGTTCAAAATGCCTTTTATTTGCACAAAATATGCTTATGAAACCGAGCATGATAATTTTTCTCACACAGGGGAATGTGCATAGCGAGGTTCCATGAGACATCTGAAAAAACAAATATGCACGAATGAAATATTGGCTATTAGCATTTGGATTTTTTATTTCCTCTGCTGTTCAGGCACAATTTGGGTTTTATATGCAGGCCGGCGGCAATGCCACCAGGCTGCATGTATCAAGAAACCCGGGCGGAACGGTAAACGGTAATACTGGTTATGGCTGGCAGGCATCTGCAGGTACAGAATACCATACACAATTTGGGTTTTTGGTGTTTATAGAAGCCGGCGTTTCGCAAGAGCATTTTGGCAAAGATTCTGCCGGCGCCACCACATCAAAGGCAATCGTTTCTGAATATGCTTATCAGCCTCTATTCCTTAATTTCCCGTTTGGCATAGGCTACCAGTTCCCGCTTTCCAAACAACTTGCTTTAAGGGTTTATGCAGGCGCCACCACACAAATTGGCATTGGCGGCAAAGTGTGCCGCAAATCAATTATATATGGGGAAGACAGCACCGGCAGCGAAGTAATAACAGCAACAGAAAATAACAGCCATAAAATTAATTTTGGCCGCAGCATTCATCTGCAGAATGAATTCAGGTCTGATATTGCCAATGCGGTTTGGGGCCTGAATGCCGGTGTGGGCTTAAGCGTTTCGCAACAATTTGAAATTACGGCCATATTTCAAAGCACGCTTACCAATATGCTGCCGGGCGGCGATGGTGTAACGGAAATTGATAAGCTGCAATCGGTGAATATTGGCCTTACATATTATTTCAGCCGCAGTTATTATCATGCCAGGCCTCTATTCCATTAATATTTATTCAATGTTATTTATACTCCTCACGGAATAAAAATGTGCAATCGTTAATTAGCCAAAGTACAAGTTATCCGGGCTTATTGCTGGCCTTACATTAAGCAAGACAAACATACAACATGACGACTGGCACGTCATGCCCGGCCTGACCGGGCATCTACGCCTGAATTGTAAGTTTGCTGATAATATTATTAGTTGCTTTAAATAATAAGAGCAGGTTCCCGCCTGCGCGGGAATGACGGGCAGGAACGAGAATTAATCTTGCCATCTGATAAAGCAAGTACAAATTGCCAATGCATACATTTATCCGG
>NZ_JASGEX010000167.1:0-3091 GCF_047606085.1 Parafilimonas sp. | reverse complement strand
GTAATTCTATTCGGCCATTATCTTCAAAGTGGTTTGGCGGACAGTGGACGGCACGCATCTGGCAACAGTTTTCTTACACTTTATGCAACGTTTTTCGTTCCTAAAAATTCAGGTGTTGCTGTGTTTTATTCACTCAGGTATGCATGTAACAAGTGTATTTGTGTCAGCGGGGCTGACAGTAAGTTTTCTCAACAGCAGTTTTTCAATTAAGCGTTCCGTCGCGCAGAGACGGAACGTTGTCGGCAGCAACAATTTATTCAGCAATAGTTTATTAATTTAGCTTCGGTTATCAGCAGGACGGATAAATCCGTCCCGCCGAACACAAATACTTAACGTTGTATGCAACCAGTTGGACACATCGTATGAAAATAACAAGCATCTTCATTGTGACATTTTTATTTCTAATTTCTTGCAAAGACCACGCAGTGTCCGAAAAGACTACGGAAAAGATTTATAACGAAATGGTAATTATTGAAGGACATGTAAAAAACATGCCCGATGGAAAAATATATCTGACAGAAGCTCATCATTGGGACACTCCACTTGATTCAACAATATCTTTGAATGGAGATTTTGTGTTTAAAATAAAAGCCGATTCATCATTTGTGCCCTATATGGCGGCAATTCATTTTCCCGACAGTTCGAAGTCCACTAAAGTAGGTAGCCTTTTCCTGCAGAACTATATGTTTAAATCAGACAGCAGAAAGTATGGAATGGACGCATTTTATTTAGAAAGAGGATTTACCAGAATAGAGGGTGAGTATGAAAAGAAACCATATCCAAGGGTGTTTGCAGGAAAAGAAACGGATGTTATGTATAAAAATGTGTTTACAGATTTTGGCTGGATAGGTAATATTGATTCAACGAAACGCATTCAAAGAATTAATTTTTTTCAGAATGAAATAAAAAAGTATCCGTTTTCTTACTTCTTATTGCAAAGTATCTACAATGCAAAAGAGCAATACTCTGAAGAAGAGATAAGTAAAATTTTGGGATTGTTTAATTCCGACGTCCAAAAATCGAAACTTGGCGATCAATTTAGAAGTTATCTTAAAAATAGAACAGACTTCGGTAAGCCATATCCAAATTTGATGTTACTAACTTCAAGCAATGAAAGACAAAATATAATTGATACTAATTTCAAATTAACCATGCTTGTTTTTTGGGCAAGTTGGTGTGGTCCATGCAGAAAGGAAATACCGTTACTAAAAGAAATTCGAAATAAATATAAAGGGAAAGCGCTGAACTTAGTTAGCATTTCAATTGACGACGATAAAAACAAATGGACAAAAGCATTAAGTGAGGAAAAGATGAATTGGACTCAATACATTGTTGATGATGACAAAATTGATATGATTAAGCAACAATTCAATTTCTCAGTTATACCGCTTGTTGTGTTTACAGATAAAACGGGTAAAGAAATAAAAAAATTTATAGGTTACGACAAAGAGCAAAAAAATAATTATGAAATGGTAATTGATAATTTCTTTTATTCAAAATAGTTGATTTTTCCTGAGTATTAAAAAAAGGGTATGCATACAACATGGGGTTTTGTGCAAGTGCGGCACGACGTTGTAACTTCAGCTATCGCTATTCAGCTTCAGTCGGCTGACGGTTCTTTGTTCGGCTTTTGTACATATCTTCGGCAGCAGATAAACGCAGATTAAAAACATTTTTCAAACAATCATCTGCATAAATCCCCGAAATCTGCGGGCGAAAAATACAAATACAAAATCCCGATACCTTTGCTGGTCTTGTGACCAACGAAATTGATTATATGAATGATGATAACGTTTATGGAAATCCCTGCTGGTAACAACACCAGCAGGAGCAGAATATTTTTATCTTACCTGATTCCTGAAAGTTTTTTGTTGAAGTGAATAGGAATATTTTCTTCATTCAGTTTGTCAAGCAAAATCCGGTGCAATGCTTTACGTTTAATATTAACAGCAGGGGATTGATATTTTTTTAAATTAGTGAATCTGAATTTTGCCAGCCTGCTGTCTTTTGCATTTTTAAAAACTCCGTCTTTTACTATACTTCCGTTTTCAATTATCTCATTTTCTAATCCTAACTCTTTTAAAACAAGCATTCCATTGGAAATAATGTTCAGGCCTGCACCTAACATATTTGATGTATCCGTTACTTGAAAAATTTCTGCACTTTGCCTAATCTTTTTAAGAAACAAAGCCAATGCTGTGCCTGCAACGCCCCACCTGTGATAAGTATTTTTTTATTCAGAATCATTTGTTTTTCGCCTGTATTTTTTAGAATTTTCAATGTATGTGATAAGGATTTTTTTCCTCTGCCAATCCTGATACCCCATAATTATAAATTCAGCGTTGTCAATTTTTTTTTGAACTCTTTTTACCGATTTTATCCATTCCTCAATGTTAGCATCCGGCAGGCATCCTAATGCATTTTAAGAACCACATTGATGATCTGTTCAAACAAAATAAAATTTGCCTTTATGCCTCTTATGCCGTTCCCAATCACTGCTCCATCATAGTTTTTTACTTTTAGCTGTTTCGTCAGATCGTTTAAATCATATTGTATGAGGGTTCATCCCAATTATTAATATTGTTTTCATTGTATTCACTTTTTGTCTTTGATTAATGTTGTTGAGTTTTTTCACTATGCATGATATAGTAAAACATGCAACCCAAAAAGAGCCTATTATTATAGCATATCCGGTTATTTTTTTATGTTTTTCTTTAGTGCGCATCTTTTTTAACCTTACCTAAATAAACATAGGAAACAATAAGTAAGAGAATGCCGATTACAGGAATTAGGATATTACCAAAACCATCTGCCACAATAATAGAACAGGCAGCTCCTAATAAATTAAATGTAATGTAGTGTTAAGTTAATCATGAATTGACGGATATAACTTTTTCAATTTCAATTTCACTCTTGCATCTTTGGTTGTAAACTGCCAATTGATTTTACTGTTTTTATTATTTCTGTTGGCTTCCCATGCTTTAACTTCTTCAGTAATCATTGCCATGGTGGGTATATGTCTGTTTAAGCATTGCCCGTTTAATACATGCAGTTCGATTTCAGCCATATTGAGCCAACTGCCATGTTTGGG
>NZ_JASGEX010000166.1:0-44874 GCF_047606085.1 Parafilimonas sp. | reverse complement strand
CTTACATTAAGTAAGGCTGGCAATAAGAATAGATTTGTACTTTGGCAAATCAATGATTGCACATTTTTATCCAGCGAGGAGTATAAAAACAAGAAAGCCGGCGCTTTTGTAATACAATTTGAGAATGAAAAATTACTCAAAGGCTTTTTCGGGCTGAATGAATTTGCAGGTATAATGAGATTACTCAAAAAAAGCAGCAGCGGTATTTGTTTTTCAAAACCAGTATCGGCAAAAGCATCTTTATTAATATTAAAACTGTTTGAAGAAAAAACGGCTTTCAAAAACTGGTTCTTTTAATTGAGCTGCTTCAAATGCTGAGCCTTTCAAAGGATATTTATTTACTGAATGATGACGCGCATTCAAATGTGCAGACAGAATTTAATCATCCAAGGCTGCATGAAGTTTTTGCTTATATTGTAGAACATTACCGGAAAAATATTTCACTTGATAAAGCCGCTGCAAAAGCCAATATGACACCCAATGCCTTCTGCAAATACTTCAAACAAATAACCCGCAAAACATTTATGGAAACCGTAACAGATTACAGGATAAACTTTGCCACGCAGCAGCTCGCACAAACAGATGCCAGCATTGCATCCATCTGTTTTGACAGCGGGTTTAACGATGTGTCGCATTTTCATAAAACGTTTAAATCAAAAATGCAGTTAAGCCCATTGCAATACCGGAAGAAGATCATGAATGTGTAATTGGTTGATGGATGACAGTTGACCGATGACAGTTCACAGTTTTCAAAGCATCAACTGCAGACCTATCTGTCTGGCTTGCAGCTTACAGCTCACTGCTCTAATAATGACAATGTATGCTTTACACGATTGATGGTTTCTTCTTTGCCCAGTACTTCTGCAATGTTGAATACATGAGGCCCAAACTTGCCGCCCACCAGCATGATGCGCAAAGGCAATAAAACATCGCCGGGCTTTATCTGGCTGGCGGCTGCCAATTCTTTAAATGAATTTTCCAATGCCTCATGCTGCCATGTATCTGCAAGCTGATACATGCGGATTAGCTCAGCAAAAAATTGCTCCTTATGTTCATTCCATTTTGGTTTGATAGCATTAATATCAATTGCTTCAGGCGACTGAAAAAAGAAGGAAGATTGCTGTACAAAATCAGGCAATAATGTACAACGGTCTTTAACCAGTTCAATAACGGTTTTAAATTTTTCATCGTCATTAATTTCAATGCCTGCATTTATGAGTAAAGGTTTTACTGTGGACTGTAGGCCGTGGACAGTGGACTTCTTAATCCACTCATGGTTGAACCATTTTGCTTTTTCATAATCGAACTTTGCGCCGGCTTTATGCACCCGTTCCATTGAAAATTTTTCTACCAGTTCACGTAAAGAAAAAATTTCCTGTTCCGTTCCGTCATTCCAGCCCAGCAATGCCAGAAAATTGATGAAGGCTTCCGGCAAAAAGCCCCGTTCACGAAAACCCGCTGTAAGCTCTCCGGTTTTAGGATCAGTCCAGTTCATGGCAAACACCGGAAAGCCCAAACGGTCGCCATCGCGTTTGCTTAATTTGCCTTTTCCATCAGGCTTTAATATCAACGGCAGATGCGCCCATTCCGGCATATTATCCAAGCCAAACAAATATTGCCATAATAAAATATGAACAGGAGAGGAGGGCAGCCACTCTTCACCGCGAAATGCATGCGTTATCTTCATTAAGTAATCATCTACAACAACCGCCAAATGATACGTTGGCATGCCATCAGCTTTCAGCAAAACTTTATCATCTGTCTGGGAAGTATTAAAATTTACAGCGCCGCGTATCATATCCACAAAACCTACCGTTTCATCATGCGGCATTTTTATGCGTATTACATGCGGAATGTTTTGAGCCAGTAATTTATTTACTGCATCCTGACTTAATGTTAATGAATTTTTCATCCCGCTGCGTGTTGCCTGGCTGTACTGAAAGTTGGGAACGGTTTTTCTTTTTTCTTCCAGCTCAACAGGCGTATCAAATGCATAATAGGCTTTGCCTTCCTTCACCAGTTGTTCTGCATACTGCCTGTACATTTCTTTCCTTTCGCTTTGGCGATAAGGCGCAAATTCACCGCCATGCATAACGCTTTCACCGGGTTCTAAGCCGCACCATTTCAAACATTCAAAAATGTATGCTTCCGCACCGGGCACAAAACGGTTCTGGTCTGTATCTTCAATACGCACAATAAAATCGCCGTTATGATGTTTTGCAAACAAATAATTGAATAATACGGTACGCATACCACCAATATGCAGGCCACCTGTTGGTGAAGGCGCAAAACGCACCCTTACTTTTTTGTTCATGGCGCAAATGTACCTTACCATAAAGCCCTCTCCAAAGGGTGAAGGCAAAAACTTAGCTAAGTTTCGAAAATGAATGCATTGCTTACCAGATGTGAATATGCCCTTCCCCGGCAAATACATTATTCCCGGCGCATAAGGAAGGCGTCGTAAAAATCAGCAGGGTAATTGTTTACCTGTTGCCAGCCTTCAGCATAACTTTTCCAGGCTCCCGGCTCAGCGCTTTCAGAATTTCACGGATAAGGCTGCTTCTTACAATGGCGGTATTATTTCCACTACTGTGGATTATCCTAATTTTAATGGGTCTGCCCGAAGCTTCGGTGCCTTATTCATCAATAATATTTATATCGTACGTTTGCGATGAAGGAAAAATAAAATGAAACTGCTAAGCGCCCTCCTGTTACTTACAGCGATCTCTGCAGGTACCCGGTCATCTGCACAGCCTCCATCATTTTTAAACCTGCGGCTTTCCAGTAAAGTATCGTTACAAACTGCATTAATAAAAATAAACAACAAGCCAGCTACCTATACTGATCTTTTAAAAATTGCTGATACAGGTATATTAAAGGTAGAAGTGTATTCTAAAAAAGCAGCGCTGGAGTTTGTGGATAAAAATGAGGCAAAGAATGGTCTTGTGCTGGTAACACTGCATAAAAAACATTTTCCTGTTTATGCGCAGAAAAAAGACGGCGCTGCATTTGTAACAAATGAGAAAGGCGATACCATGTTTTGCAAAAACTTAGTGCCGCCGGCCATTAACGGAGATACTTCAAGCGCTGAATGGAACAGGTTCCTGATGCAAAAATTAAACCCGCAGGCGCCTGCAGACAACAGCTCGCCTGCAGGAATTTATTATGTTGATATAATGTTTACCGTAAATACCGATGGCTCTATAGCTAACCTTACTGTTCTTGAAGACCCCGGTTACGGCACGGCTGCTGAAGTAAGAAAATTAATGAGCCAGTCGCCGGCCTGGAAGACCGGCCTGTGCGATGAAATGCCTGTGAAATTTTACCAGCGGCAAAGAATAACTTTTGTAGTAACAGAGCGGTAAAATCAGTCCTGTAACATTGCTCTGTGCGCACCTTTGAAGAATACCACTCCAACAAAGAATGCTTACAACTTTTACACTGAATTGCAACGGCGCCATTATACATTGTATTCTTCGTTTAATTATAACGGAAACCGGTTGCAAAATTTTTTTGCCTGGGTTTCTGTAAAAGTAATTATCAATAAGGCGCATATACTAAACATGCTTGTATTTTTACACGCATTATAATTTATTTAATAGACTGATAAGAATCCCGGTTAATGAAATACAATTTGCTCAATTGCCTTGCACTTATTTTTTTGCCATGTTTATTAAAAGCACAACAGGTAACTGTAAATGTTTACAATGAACAAAGCCAACTGCTCCCGGGTAGCAGTATTTACGTGCTTAATTCCAATATGAATGTTGTTACCGGAGCGTCGGGCAATACCGTTTTTTCCCTGAATAAAGGCAAATATTCATTACAGGTTTCGCATACAGGCTATGCCACCATTATACAAAACATTTCTTTTTTAAACGATACGGTTATTAATGTAAGGCTTTCTCCATCTGTTAAAAAACTGGATGACGTTGTTGTATCAACGGAAAAAACAGAGCAGGATGTACAAAAAGTACCACTAAGCATAACGGCTTTAAGCGCAGCAGATGTTGCGGATTATAAATTGTGGAATACAAAACAATTAACCGCCATTGTGCCCGGTATGTATGTATCAAACCCCGGCGATAACAGGAATCTTACTTCCATCCGCGGCATTACCACTACCTCTTACGATCCTGCTGTTGCCACGTATATTGATGGCGTTAACCAGTTTGGCCTTGATACCTATATTGCCCGCCTGCTCGATGTGGAGCGCATGGAAGTATTGCGCGGGCCGCAGGGCAGTTTGTATGGCCGTAATTCAACGGGCGGCATCATCAATATCATTACAAGAAAACCAACCAACACAGCAAGGGCATTTGCTGAAATAAATGCAGGTAAGTTTGGTTTGCAGCAGTACAATGCCGGTTTTTCCTTACCGGTTATCAATAACAAATTATTTATTGGCGCCAGTGGTATGTATGAAGGCCGGAATGGATTTTACAGCAATGCTTATAACAATTCAAAATTTGATAAGCAGCATAGCTGGATGGGAAATTATTTTGTAAAATTTCTTGCCAGCGATAAACTTAGCTTTACGCTGAATGCCAAACATCTTGATGTAGATAACAATGGGCCTTTTCAATTGGTTTCAGGATTGGATGAAGCCCTGCAGGATCCTTTTGTGGTTAATCAGAATGCAACTTCTGTTATGCGCGATAAAACCTTCAATGCGTCTTTAAGCGCAAATTATACAGGGCGCGCATTGAACTTTACATCGCAAACGGCATATCAGAATAATTACCGGTATTATACTGATCCCTTGGATGGAGATTTTTCATCGCTTGATGCTGTTTCCATCATCAACAATTATGGCCATAAGTGGAACAATGTAAAAGTGGGCACACAGGAATTTCGCTTCAGCTCTCCTTCCGGTAATCATAAGCTTACATGGCTTGGCGGCCTGTATGGCTTTATTCAAAGCAGCCCTGTAAAACAGGCAACGCATTTTGGCGAAGACGCTGCTGCTGTCGGGTCGCCGCTTACAGATTTTTCAAGTATTAATACCAATGTATTGAAAGGCTATGGAATAGCAGCATATATACAGGTAAGCTATGCTGTAACCAATAAACTGCAGCTAACATTGGGCGCCCGTTATGATTATGAACATAAAAAGCAAAACGTGGAAGGCGCTTTCCAGGCAGATGGGACAGATGCTGTAATAACACAACCCGATACAGTTGCAACGGCGCATTTCAGCGCATTCTCGCCAAGGGTTAGTGCATCTTACCAACTGAATGAGCAGCAGTTGGTGTATGCCACTTTCAGCAAAGGTTTCAGGCCCGGTGGCATAAGCCAGCTTTCATCAGACCCATCTCAGCCACCGTTATTTATTTATAAACCTGAGCATAGCAATAATTATGAAATAGGTTTGAAAAATGACCTGCTTGATAAAAAACTTCAATTAAATATTGCCGCTTTTTATACCAATATAACAGATGCGCAGGTGCCAACGCTTATTCTGCCGGATGCCATAACCGTAACAAAAAATGCAGGCAAGCTTATTACAAAAGGTGTGGAAGCAGAACTGCGTGCCAAGCCTGTAAAAGGCCTGAATATAAATTACAGCTTTGGCTATACGGATGCACATTACACCTCTTTAAATATTGCTTCCAATGGAGAAGCGGTGAAGCTTGATGGCAATAAGCAGGTATATACGCCTGATATAACATCTGCGCTCGCCGCGCAGTATAGCTATGCATTTAGCAAAACAGTTACTGCAACTGTAAGAATGGAGTGGATGTATATAGGCAAACAATATTTCGACCTTGCCAACCAGTTAAAACAAAGTGGTTACAATCTTGTAAATGTGCAGGCTGGCATTAATATTTCCAAACTTGGTTTTTATGTGTGGGGCCGGAATATTTTCGATAAGCGCTACGTAGATTATGCGTATGATTTTGGCGCTGCGCATCTTGGCGACCCGGCGGTATATGGCGTAACCTTAAGGGTGGATTGCGTCTTTGAAAAGCCATCTAAATTTTAGAAGCTGTTTGAATTTTTCGCGCGGAGAACGCAGAACCAACGGAGATGTTGTATTACTCTGTGTACTCCTTTGCTCTGTGCAAAAAATTGCTAAAACCCTGTAAAGGATTTAATTTTTTAAACAGCTTCTTAGTAACTGTTTAATAGCTTTTATTGTTTTTGCAGCTTCTTTAAAATGGCAACTGTGAGCCGGCTGATGCAGATAAGCCTCTTATGCTCATCGTGTATGCGTATATCCCAAACATGCGTACTGCCGCCAATATGTATAGCCGTGCAGGCGCCGGTAACTATACCCGATTTAACGCCGCGGATGTGATTGGCATTTATCTCTATGCCTACACCTATAAACTTCTCTCTGTTTATTACCAGTGCTGAACATACGCTGCCTAATGTTTCGGCCAGTGCAGCCGAAGCGCCGCCGTGCAATAAGCCATAAGGCTGATGTGTGCGGTGATCAACCGGCATGGTTGCTTTCAGGTAATCATCGCCAAGCTCAGTGAATTGTATGCCGAGATGCTCTGCAAGTGTATTCCTGCTCCATCCCTGGAAATCATTTATAGTAATTTCTTTATTGTGCCAGATGCTCATATCGCAAATTAAACACAATGCATTGTAAACTGCAAATCAGCATGATAATAAAATTTTTCAATAAAAAATATATTTTTATTGAAAAACAATAAAAATATATTGATATTTGCTTAATAAAACTTTGAACAATGAAAATTAAGACAACTGTCATTCTGCAAATATTACGCTGGCTGGCGTTTATTGCTTTTGTTGGATTTGCTATTGAAACCGGTGCAATTATTATTTCTTTTATTGTAAGCTTCCGCAATCCAGATACGGCCAAAAATCTTTATAAAGGATTAGACCTGCATGAATTAAAAGCTTATGGTAATTGGGTATATTATGTGGCTGTGGTATTTCTTGCTTTTATAGCCGGGTTAAAATCAAATGTCTGGATGAATGTTATGACTATGCTATCCCATTTAAAATTTGATAATCCGTTTAGCCCTGACATTATAAAATTCCTGAAGCGGATTAGTGATGCTTTAATTGCCATTTGGGTAATTGGATTGCTGTATAACATACTTGCAAAATACCTGGAGCATAAAACAGGAAACGAATTGATGAATGTTTTAGCTGCAGGTAATTTTCTTTTTATGGCCGGACTGGTGTTTGTTATTATGCAGGTATTTAAACGTGGCCTGGAAATTCAATCAGAAAACGAACTAACTGTATAAGCTATGGCAATAGTTGTAAATCTTGATGTAATGATGGCGAAGCGAAAAATGTCGCTCAACGAACTGTCGGAAAAAGTAGGGTTAACGCTGGCCAATCTGTCCATACTTAAAACGGGCAAGGCCAAGGCTATACGTTTTAGTACGCTGGATGCTATATGCGAGGCGCTTGATTGCCAGCCCGCCGATATACTGGAATATGTGGCTGATTGATATTAATACAAGACCTGATCTTTTTAATATATTTGAACAAACTCCATTATGAGAAAAACACCAATGCTTATTGTATTACTTGCAATATCATTTGGCGCACAGGCCCAAAGCGATAACAAAATAGTAATAGGAAAAATTGACAGCATTTATTCCAACATACTAAAAGAGCAAAGAAAAATTTGGATATATACACCGGATATGACCGGAGGCGCTTATGATTCTTCCAAACATTATCCGGTTGTGTATCTGCTGGATGGCGATGCGCATTTTGCATCTGTAACGGGCCTTATACAGCAGTTAAGCCAGGTGAACGGAAATACTATTTATCCTGAAATGATTATTGTTGCTATTCCCAATACTGACCGTACAAGGGATCTTACGCCTACCCATGTGGTTAGCGACCTTCCGGTAATGGACAGTAATTTTTCAAAAACATCCGGCGGCGGTGAAAATTTTGCAGCATTCATAGAAAAAGAGCTGATGCCGCATATAGATTCTACCTGCCCTGTTCTGCCATACAAAGTGCTTATTGGCCATTCTTTCGGTGGATTAACCGTAATGAATATACTTGCCAATCATACAGCCTTATTCAATGCCTATATTGCAATAGACCCAAGCATGTGGTACGATAAAGAACGTTTTCTTGCTGCTACGGAAAAAAAACTGGCTGATAAAAAATATGGCGGCATCAAATTGTTTATAGGCATTGCCAATACAATGCCTGAAGGAATGACTTTGGATAAAGTGAAGAAAGATACAAGCGAAGAAACAAGGCATATCCGTTCCATTTTTGCACTGGATAAATGTATAAAAGCCAATTCACAGAATGGCTTAAAATACGCCAGCAAATATTATGATAATGATGATCATGGCTCTGTGCCGCTTATAAGTGAATACGATGGCCTGCGGTTTATTTTTGATTATTACCGGCTGGCATTAACCTCAAAAGATTTTTTTGATTCTTCTGCAGGCGTGGTAACAAAATTTAAAAAGCATTATGCGATGGTATCTGAAGAAATGGGGATTAACGTGTTGCCGCCTGAATCTCCTGTTAATGAATTAGGGTACTTTTCCCTTGAGCAGAAATACTATGCAAAAGCAGCCGCATTGTTTGAAATGAATATGGCCAATTATCCAAACAGCAACAATGTATATGATGCTTACGGTGACATGCTGGCTGCAAAAAAAGATACAGGGAATGCAATAGTGTATTATAAAAAAGCGCTTGCCCTGAAGGATGTTGCTGAAACAAAGCAAAAATTAAATGCACTGGAAGGAAAGGAAGTGTTTGCGCTTACGCAACAACAGTTGCAGCAATATGCAGGTGACTTTGAAATTGAAAATGTAATGGCTACCGTAACCCTGGTTGTAAGAGAAAATGCGTTATGGGCTATTGTTCCCGGCAGAGATGATACTGAGTTAATGCCGGTCGCACAAAATATTTTCACTGTAAAAAACCGCACTGGTTACAAGGTGGTATTTGAAATGGATGGAAACAAAGTTACCGGCTTTACATCCACACAGCCCGATGGTGTTTTTAAGGCGCATATAAAGAAATAATATGCTGAAGGGTTTCATAAACTGTTTGTAACGCATTGATATTACAAGCCCGACCTGTTAAAGTAAATTCATTCAAAAACTTTGCGCAGGCTGTCTTTCAGTTTGCTGTAACCAATTACAGGGTTTCCGTCCAAAAAACAACTAACACATAGGATAACAAAGACAGCAGGCTCAATATTATTTCTTACCATACACTTTCTTTCCATCAATATATGTTGATACCACTTTTGTGTTCAGCACATCGTTAAGATTAGCTTTCATCAGGTCTTTATCCAGTATGATAAAATCGGCTTTCTTACCTGTTTCAAGGCTGCCGGTTTCTTTTTCCAAAAACTCAGCTTTGGCCGCCCAGATGGTCATGCCGCGTATAGCTTCTTCACGTGTCAGCGCGTTTTCCATTTGAAAACCACCGGCAGGAAAGCCTTTTGCATCCTGCCTGAAAACCGCTGCTGCAAAGGTTTTGAAGGGGCTGATGTCTTCCACCGGGAAATCTGTGCCCAATGGAAGCCAGCCGTTTTGCTGTAATAATGCCTTCAATGCATAACCACCTTTCAAACGTGCTGCGCCAATGCGGTCCGTTGCCCAGTACATATCGCTGGTTGCATGCGTTGGCTGTACGGATGGAATAACAGAGGTTGCGCCAAACAAATCAAAATCGGCAGGGTTAATGATCTGTGCATGTTCTATGCGCCAGCGTTTATCATTTTTGCCCTGCAGGTACTTGTTGTATATCTTCAGTATCTCGCGGTTGCCGCTGTCGCCAATGGCATGCGTGCACATCTGAAAACCGGTTTTGGCAAGTATGGAAGCAACAGAATCATAATGGGCCTGGCTGTTCATCATGAAGCCATACCAGCCGGGTTTATCATTATAGGGCTGTAACAAACAGGCGCCGCGGCTGCCCAGCGCGCCATCAGCATACAGCTTAAAACCTTTTATAAACAGCTTGCCTGTTTTATACGGGCCTCTGCTTAAATAAGCATCATAGTTTTGTTTGTCATCACCCAGTAAAACATATACACGCATATTCAGTCTGCCTTCTTTTTGCAGCGTATCTATCATATTGGCGGCAACATAACTTATGCCGCAATCGCTTACCGTTGTAAGGCCTTGTGCGAAACAGTTTTGCTGTGCGGCCTGCAGCCATCTTTGAAACTGCTCTCTGGAAGGATAGGGTATTTTTTCAAAAACAGGGTTCATTGCATTATCAATCAGTATGCCTGTAAGCGCGCCGTTCTTTGTTTCAATGGAACCGCCGCCGATGGTTTGCCCGGGTTTTATGCCGGCTATCGCAAGTGCCTTTGCATTGGCTAAGGCTGCATGCCCATCTACACGCTCCAGCAACACAGGTGTATTGGGAAATAATTTATTTAATTGCTCATTGGTGGGGTAAGCTTTACCGGGAAATTTGTTCTGGTCCCAGCCGCGCCCGCGTATCCATGCCTCGCCGGCATGCGCCTGCACGAAGTTTTGTACACGGCTTATTACTTCATCCATACTTGTGCAATCAAACAGGTCCACTGAATATAAAGATTCGCCATAGCTGATGAAGTGTGAATGCGCATCATTAAAACCGGGATACACAGCCTGCCTGCCGGCATTTACGGTATCAGGCGCAGTATAGTGTTCTGTGATATCATCATTGGTGCCTGTCGCTACAATTTTACCATCCTGTACTGCAAAAGCAGCTATAGTGCTGAATGCACTGTCAACCGTATAAACCTGCCCGTTATACACAATAAGGTCAACCTTTCTTTTGGATGAACAGGCTGCAAAAAGCAGTGCTGCCAGCATTGCTGAAACTATATTCTTCATAAACCGTTTATTTGTTGTTATTGCTTGCATAGATACAACATTCAGCACAAACGCCATATCGTAAAAGGGTGCATTAAAAATCTGCTTTATCTTTCCGTTCTTAAAGCGTTATACATTGAGCAAAAAGTTTTCTGCGTTCCTGCTGCTGGTCTTGTTATTTGGTTTATATGCGTATAAGGTATCTGCGCAAACCAAACCCGATACGGTAAAAACAGGCATATATGTTACGAGTATTCATGATGTTGATTTTAAACAGCAGGAATATACCATTGATTTCTGGCTATGGCTGAAGTACAAGAATCCTGATTTTGATTTCTCGCATAACCTTGAAATACCACTGGCAAAAACAGTGGACAAATACTTTGAAACAATTGATACAGGCAACGGCGGGATTTCCATACTGATGAAGCTGCAATGTGTGATGAAAGATTCCTGGCAGATAACCAATTTTCCTTTTGATAAGCAAACATTGAGGCTTTCGATAGAAAATTCGCAATACGACTCCAGGGAACTGGTTTTTGCGCCGGATACCTTGGGCAAACATTTTGACCCTCGGTTCACATTGCCCAACTGGACGATTGATACATTTCGCGTATCGGTGGCAACCAAAGTGTATGAAACAACATTTGGCGATGAGAGCCTTGCCGCGCCACATGCAGAATATAGTTCTTTCAGGGTGCGGGTAAGCATTGAGCGCGACGCTGCCGGTTTGTTCTGGAAGCTGTTTATCGGCATGTATGTAGCATTCCTTATTGCTTATGTGTGCTTTTATATTCATGCAGACAGCATTGATTCCCGCTTTGGCTTAAGTGTGGGCGCCTTGTTTGCGGTAATAGGCAATAAATATGTTGTAGATGCTTCATTGCCCGAAAGCCTTACGTTTACTTTGGTTGATACACTGCACGGTATTACCCTGTTCTTTATACTTTGTATAGTGGCAGCTAATGCATGGTCGCTGCAGCTTCTGAAACAAAATAAAAGCACCTTAAATCCCAATAAGCTTGATATAATTGCAGCGCAGGTATTACTGGTATTGTATGCAGCGCTAAACATTTATTTTATACACCGTGCAGTAAAAGGGTAGAGCGGGCGGTTTTAACAGCTTATGCATTTGGTAGCCTGTAATAGCCTGGTTATTTCACCAAAATCATTTGCAGCGTGAGGGGCTTCCCAGCCGGTGGATCGTTATCTTGTATGCCCGGTTGGTTAACCTTAACAACAAAACAGAATATTTGAAACAGCATTAAGTTATAATAACAAACATGTACCTGACAATTTTAAAGCGGAAAATAAACGTGCCTGAGCGTTTTTACTGGCGGGAAATACTGGCAGTGTTGCTGCTGATGATAGGCATTTATTTTTTACACCAGCAGCGGCATGAGGTGAAAAATATATTGCCTGTATTGCATGCTGCCAATAAAGGATGGTTATTGCTGGCTGCGCTTGTTACAATTATCTATGTGCTGTTTCAATCGGCCATGTATGCATTTAGCTTTATAGCAATAGGGCAAAGTCTTCCGTTGCGGTTATGCATAGAATTATTCCTTAAACGCAGCTTTCTTTCAGTATTCCTTCCGGGTGGTGGCGTAAGCGCTTTGGCTTATGTGCCTAAAAATGCCAAAAAGGCCATCAGTAATAAAACCTGCATACACCAGGCTTCTGCTTTGTTTGGATTTGCAGGTGTATTGTCCACATTTATCATCTGTATTGTTGTGCTCTTATCAACCATCAGGATAAATAAAGATGCTGATGAAACCACGGCAGGGATTATTGTACTGTCTGTGTTTGTTTGTTTACTGGTTTACTTCATTTATGCGGTAAAAAAGGAGAAACGGGTTTTCAGATGGGTACGCAGTAAATATCCGGAAACTGCTATAAGGATAAAAGAAATTATAGGTGCTGATGTAAAGACCGGGGCTTATATACTTACGGTTTTATGTTCGTTAGGGGTTGAGGTTTGCGGCATTGCACATTTGTATATTTCCATGCGTGCGGTTAATGCGCTCCCGTCTTTGCAGGCAGCGGGCCTGGCTTATATTATTTCTGTATTGCTGGCTGTAGTATCGCCATTCCTGAAAGGCGTGGGCGCGGTAGAATTATCTGTTGCATATATTCTGGGAAACTATGGTTATTCAGCGGTCAGCGCGCTGGCCATTACGCTGGTATATCGTTCATTTGAATTCTGGCTGCCTTTGCTTATGGGCCTGTTTTCTTTTTTAATAAAGGCAAAGGGCTTGTTTCTCAGGTTATATCCTGCTTTTTTTATTTTCCTGCTTGGCATTGTAAATATCCTTTCCGTTTTAACGCCGCCAATTACTGAAAGAATAGAAATGCTTCGTTCGTTTATTCCCGGCGATACTATTTATGCCACCAATACGCTGGTTATATATACTGGCGTTACTTTAATTGTTACCGCTGCTTACCTGGTGCGTGGATTGCGCAGTGCATGGTGGATTGCTTTTACAGGCGCTTTTATTTCTCTGGCGGGCCATTTATTAAAGGGGCTCGACTGGGAAGAAGCTTCGCTTGCTTTACTGGTTTTGCTTTCGTTATTACTTACAAAAAAGCAATATACAGCGCGTATAAATCCCAAGCTTGTGGGAAGGGCTACAAAAACAGCCTTTTACATTTTTCTTGTGCTGATTATATATGGATATATAGGGTTTTATTTCCTGGAAAAAAGGCATTTTGGCATTGATTTTAATCGTTATCAATCTTTGCAAAATACACTGCTGGTTTTTTTTCTGCAAAAAACAAGCCTGCGGCCTGTTACCATTTTTGGCAAAGAGTTTTTGGTTTCAATGTATGTATTTGCTGTAGGGGCATGGGCTTTTTTATTATATGCACTGGCGAAGCCATATATCAGTACTTCCATACTTAACCGCGGGCAGCAAAAAGCCGAAGGTATTGTAGAAAAGTATGGGCGGTCTGCTGTTGATTATTTTAAACTGATGGAGGATAAGCTTTTCTTCTTCTCAAAAAAGTATGAAGCTTTTACGGCATACAGGATTGAAAGCGGCTTTGCTATTGTGCTGGAACTGCCGGTTTGTGCAAGTGAAAGGATGGATGATGTATTGGAAGAATTTGAAGCGCATTGCAATAAAGCGGGTTTAAAGCCTGCTTATTACAGGGTTGATGAGCGCGCGCTGGCATACAAGGCCCTGGCTGGTAAAAAAAGATTGCTGATAGGGCAGGAGGCAATTGCGGATGTAACAATATTTGACCTGGCGGGAAGGGATAAGAAATCATTGCGCAACGGGCTGAACAGCCTGCAGAAAAAAGGATATGTAACCAGGGTTTTCAAAGCCCCGCATTCAGGAGAATTTATACAATCATTAAAAAAAATATCGGATGAATGGCTGCGTGTACATAAACGGAAAGAAATGGTTTTTTCGCAGGGAGGTTTTGATGAAGACCTATTGCAGCAGCAGGATGTGGTTGCAACGGTTAATAACGAAAGTAAACCGGTTGCTTTTTTAAGCATCATACCCGATTATGCGCCGGGCGAATGCACGTATGACCTTATCCGGAAAACGGAAGATGCTCCTGGTGGTTGCATGGATGCATTGATAATTGAACTGATTAAATATGCCGGGGAAAATGGAAAAAAGTATTTAAACCTTGGCCTGGCGCCTATGTCGGGCCTGCAGGATGCAGATACGGCCATTGAAAAGCTTATGAAATTTGCTTACGAAAAAATTAAGCGTTTTCAGCATTATCATGGGCTTCGTTCCTTTAAAGAAAAATATGCATCACAGTGGCTGAATAAATATCTGATATACGAAAACGATTTTGATCTTGTTCAACTGCCTGCTGCATTAAATAAAGCAATGCGTTTTAAATATTTTTTGTAAAAAACATTTGTAAATTTGCTGTTCGCTCTTTGAAAAACGTGAAGCTCGCAGCTCACCGCTTTCCCGATTGGGGCTGTATTGGTTTTGACAGCATCCGTTTGTGGTAAGTGTAAGCATGCCGTGCGTTGTACCATTAGCACGATAATCTGAAGGTTCAAACTATAAATGGCGAATCTAACTTCGCTATGGCTGCCTAATCAGTGATTAGTTAGTCATTAGGGCCGCGTTTCCGCAAGAATCCCGATCTTTTTCGGGAGAGCAGGGTTGTTCTGTTACCACGCTCCGCCGCCGACTCAAAAATAAATACAGAATGCTGCAACAGAATGCTGTGACTGTTTGCAAAAGATTATTCAGCTAAGCAAATAATTGGTTGGTTTGTTCCCGTTTATTTGCTGACAATTAATAATAAACTAAGCATGTAGAAAGCTTATGGCAAAGATGTTTGGACAGGGGTTCGAGTCCCCTCAGCTCCACCTCGTATCCGCAGAATAAGGATTCTCAAAGTCTTTAAAGTATTTTAAAAGGCGTGTAAAACCTGCAAATTCAATGATTTGCAGGTTTTTTTATGTGCGCCATGCATGTGATAGTCCTTTAAGGTTAAAGTCTGGCGAGACCACAACAAATTGCCTGAAAGTAAATTGATAACCAACCAATTAACTAACCATTATTGGCAACATTAATAAAATGAAATTATAAAACCAGTGTTGTTTTTCATAATGAAAGCCCGGCTTTTAACCGGGCTGCCATTACGTTAAGCGCTTTATTAAAGTTTGAGGAAATCGTATCATGCCGCTTTTTTACGTCATTTTCAATAGAATTAAAAAATAGCTTTTCTTCCTCATGTGAAATAAAAGTGTACAGTAAATCATCATATTCTTTTTTGCGTAGCAGCACTCTCTCTGGCTTTTTAGCGAAATAAGTTTTATCCATTTCGCCTTTATTGACATAAGAGTCCTTGTAAAGCTTGGCATCCAGGTGGTAATTTACTTTAGATTGCTTTTGGTAATAGTAATCCGCCATGCCATTTTCAATTAAAATAATAGCTCTCTTTAAATCTAATATTGAAGTAATATCATAAAGGCTTTTGCCTTCAAACTTCATTAAGCCATATTTATCTATGGTTAGGGCAACAATCATTAAGACTTATACTTTACATTATTGATAGCTTTACATAAGAAGCCAAAATCGGTTAAGGGATCAATGTACCGGCCTATGGGCGCAGGCATTAATTTTTTATTTGCAGCCATATCCAGGTGTAATAAAAGCTCGCTTATGCAGCTAAGTGCGTAACTGTAAAAATCAACTACTTTGAATTTGTGGAATATTATTGTAAGGTTTTTCTTTACTTTAACTTGTTGTATTTATTTATATGAAACAAGGTTCATCATGCACTAAACCTTTTCTGCCATGCTTGTGAAAACGTTTGGAAGCGCTGTTTACGGCGTTGAAGCCATCACCATTACCATTGAGGTGAATGTTAGCGCCGGCCAGCATTATACCATTGTTGGCCTGCCCGATAATGCCGTAAAAGAAAGCCTGCAGCGTATGGAGAGCGCTATCAAAACGAACGACTGGTATATGCCACGTATCAAAATTGTTGTAAACCTTGCACCGGCAGATATAAAGAAAAGCGGTTCTGCGTTTGACCTGCCAATTGCCATTGGCGTGCTGGGAGCCAGCGAGCAAATAAAAGAACCCAAACGCCTGGCCGAATATGTTATAATGGGAGAATTGAGCTTAGATGGCACAGTGCAGCCTATAAAGGGCGCTTTGCCCATTGCTATACAGGCAAGAAAAGAAGGCTTTAAAGGATTGATTGTTCCGCAGGCTAATGCACGTGAAGCAGGCATGGTAAATAACCTGAAGGTATATGGCGTAACACATATAAAAGAAGTGGTGGAATTTTTTAAAGATGAAACTTCTTTAAGGCCTGTTGAAGTAAACACCCGCGAAGAATTTTTTGATGCGCAGCAACAGTTTGATGTGGATTTTAATGATGTAAAAGGACAGGAAAATATAAAGCGGGCATTGGAGATTGCAGCGGCCGGTGGCCATAATGCCATATTGATTGGCCCGCCCGGCGCAGGCAAAACCATGCTGGCGCGCAGGCTGCCAACCATATTGCCGCCATTGAGTTTATATGAAGCACTGGAAACAACGAAGATTCACAGCGTTGCCGGCAAACTGCCCGAGAACAGTTCTTTAATCAGCAGGCGGCCGTTCCGTTCGCCGCATCATACCATAAGCGATGTGGCATTGGTGGGTGGCGGCGGCATTCCGCAGCCGGGTGAAATTTCCCTGGCGCATAACGGTGTTTTGTTTTTGGATGAACTGCCCGAATTTAAGCGCACTGTTTTAGAAGTAATGCGCCAGCCGATGGAAGAAAGAAAAGTAAGCATATCGAGAGCGAAAGTGGCAGTTGATTTTCCGGCAAGTTTTATGCTGATCGCTTCTATGAATCCCTGCCCGTGTGGTTTTTATAATCATCCCGAACGGGAATGTACCTGCCCGCCCGGCGCTGTGCAGAAATACCTGAATAAAATCTCCGGGCCATTGCTTGACAGGATTGACCTGCATGTGGAAGTAACGCCCGTTGCTTTCAGTGAATTAAGCAATATGCAGGTGAAAGGTGAGCCTTCTTCCGCCATTCGTGAGCGGGTAATTAAAGCAAGGGAAATTCAAACGGAAAGGTACAAAGATGTTCCGGGCATGTATGCCAACGCCCAAATGAGCAGTAGGCAACTGCGGGAAATTTGCGCAATAAATGCAGCCGGTGAAAATTTATTGAAACGTGCTATGGAAAAGCTCAATTTATCTGCCCGTGCTTACGACCGGATATTAAAAGTAAGCCGCACTGTTGCCGATCTGGCCGGCAGCACCGGCATAAAGGTGGAGCACCTGGCCGAAGCCATTCAATACAGAAGCCTGGACAGGGAAGGCTGGGCAGGATGATACATGCTGTAAAGGCCGGCTGGGTTATAAAACAAATATATCCTGCGTTCCCTGTCTTTATTATTACCTCATTACCGCTCTGCTAAGTCTCCGGTTTTTAAACAGATTCTTAAAATAAAACGAAAGCCTCAAACATTTTTTATTATTTGTTTGTTTAGGCGCCTTGCAGGCACAACAGGCTTCTATCCGCAACTGACTTTTTTCCGCTTAACGTGAGTTCGGGATAAGCGATATGTTTAAAGCTTGCAGATAGACCTCACCTAAATCCTCCCGAATGGCCGGGACAGGTTCTCCAAAGGAGAGGACTTCCGACGCCCTAAAACTCATAAAACATGCAAAAAATCATGTTTTTTCCTGCCCTTCTCCTTTGGAAATGCAAAGCATTCATTGAGGCAATTAAAAAATATATATGCACGAAATAAAAGGGTTGGGATGAGGTCGAAATAACAATCTAATCTTATCCCGAACTCACGTTATTAAAAATTATCCGGTTTTACTTTTCTGTTGCTTATTGCCTGTTCAATCGCCGGCAATTTAGCTATACCTTTGGCGCGTTTTAAACTGCTTGTTACATTATAACTTAATTTAAAAATGGGTTTGGTTAGAGGAAATGCTGCGTTCGCCAAATATGTATTGTTGTTACTGCTGTTGCCTGCCTGGGTGAAATCCCAGGGCCTGCAGTTCAATGCAAACGACAGCCTGCTTATAAAACGTACTTCGTATAATGTTTTTAATTCAGATAATACAATATTCAGCCACTATCTTTTGATCAGTTTTGATCTTTCTATATGGGATAAATCTAACCTGGGTTATATAATTAATGTAGCGGATAAAGAAAATTCTTACAGCCTCAGCTATCTTTTTGATAATGGCGCCGGTTACCTGAATTTTAATATTGATGCCAGGAGCAATAAAATTAAAATCCCCCTGCCATCATCGTTTTTAGCAAGGAAGAAATGGATGAAGGTGGTAATGAAATTTGACCTGGATAAAGACGCCATATATATTACCGTGAATAATAAAAATTACCAGGCTGACAAGCTGGGCCTGCATGGCAGCATACAGGCGCGGCTTACTTTTGGAAAAAACCCTTTATACACCGAAGTGCCGCATATAGCGGTTAAAAACCTTTCGGTGGGCGACTATTCAAAAAAATATTTTTTTCCGCTGAATGAATGGAATGGAAATAATGTGCACGATAAAGATGGCAATGTTATAGGATATGTGGAAAACCCTTTCTGGCTTGCTAACGAATCGTATTTCTGGAAACCCGTTTTCACACGTTCATTCAAACAGGTGGCAGGTTTAAATTTCAACCCGCCTGACCAAAACCTTTCTGTTTTTTCAAAAGACTCTCTTATAACATATAATGCAAAAAATAAAGATTTGGTAACAAGGCCATACAAAAATGCCATGCCCGTAAATATGGTATTGGGCAAAAACATTATCAATATAAAAGAAAATAAGGCATACATATACGAATTGTTTGATGTACAGGCCGGCCAGCCTTCCATAGCATCGCTCGATCTTAATCTGAATAACCTTGAATGGAAAACCGTAGGCAAAGCCACCTGGAGCAATCAATTGCATCACCATAATGTGTTTTACGATGCCGCAGGCGATACAATTTATTTATTTGGCGGTTACGGGGCTTTTAAATACCACAACAGCTTTTTATTTTACGACAGGCGGTCAGACAAATGGCTGCCGCAAATTTTTACAGGCGATAAAATAACGCCGCGGTTTTTTGCCGCCACCGGCCCTTCAGACAGGCCCGGCGAAATATTCTTATTTGGAGGTTATGGCAATGAATCGGGCAACCAGGTTGTGGGCGGAAGGCAATATTATGACCTCTACAGGATCAACCTGCAAAACCACCATATAAAAAAATGCTGGGAAACTAAACCTGACAGCGGCATGTTTGTGCCGGCCAACAATTTGGTACTGTCGCCCGATAAAAAGTTTTTTTATGCGCTTTGCTACCCGCATGAGGTGGCCAAAACAGAACTATCGCTGTACAAATTTTCAATTGAAGACGGAACGTATGAAATTGTAAGCGCCCCCATACCAGTTACATCAGAACGGATAGAGTCAGACATGAACCTGTTTTATGACAGCCATACAAACGAATTTTTTTGTACGGAGCAGGAATTTGCCGACAGGAACAGCTCCACTATAAAATTATTCTCGCTGGAAGGGCCGCCATTAAGCAGGGCGCTTTACCAGCAATCGCTTAACCCGGAAAAGCCTTCAAAAAATTATGCTGCATATATAATTGCAGGTGGGCTTATAATTGCTGTGGTTGCCGCTTTTACCGCAATTGTATTTGTAAGAAGAAAGAAAAGCGGGGCCGGGGTTGAGGAAGCTGTTGAACCATTGAAAATGCCGGCAATTGCAGAAGCCGAAGCTGAGGCAACGGGGAATGAACCTGAGGAAGCGGTACCCGTAATTAGCGAAAAAACGCAAAATGCTGTTTATTTATTGGGTGATTTTTTGGTGTATGATGCAAAGGCATTGGACATAAGCCACTTGTTCAGCCCGAAAATAAAGCAGCTTTTTGTGCTGATCTTGCTGAACAGCATTAATGGGGAAGGCATCAGCTCAAAAAAGATTTCCGCCATCCTATGGCCGGATAAAGAACTTTCAAAAACCAAAAACATACGCGGCGTAACGTTCAATCATTTGCGCAATGCCATCAGCAATATTCACGGCCTGGAATTGCTTTTTTCAGGTGATAATTATTTTTTTAAACTGGAGGACAATGTTTTCTGCGATTATGCTGATGTTTTAAAATCTTTGAACAGTAATCATCTTTCGGCAGAAAACCTGGCGGTTGTTTTACGTGGCGGCCTTTTGCCGGAAATGCAGGATGTCTGGCTGGAAAAATATAAATACCGGTATGAACAGCGGTTAATTAATCTTTTAACCACGCAGGTTAAGCAGGCTTACGAAGCAAATGACCTGAAACAGGCCCTTGAAATTTCAAGGCATATATTAAAGATTGAGCCGTTTAATGAAGAAGCCATCAAATATGAAATAGCCGCCCTGAAAAAATTAAAAGGCGCCAGGTATGCCCGGAAAGTTTTTGATCAATATGCGGATGAATATAAGCGTTCGTTGGGTGACGACTGCCCTGTAAGGTTTGACAATATATTGATATAGTTATAACCCGGATGCAATTGAAATTTAAAATTTATTGTCTTAGCCCCCAATAAACTGGATAGATTTTTCAAAAAGGTTTAGACCTTTTTTTTGTTTTGAGCATTGAGTTTTTGAAGACATCTGCAACAAAGATGATTGAGAAGGGCAGGGAACAGTTTGTTCTATTCAATTGCAAATAACCATCAACTATCGTTGTATTGCTGTTTGCTGTTTCCATTTTTCAGATATAAGAAATTGGTTGCTGTCGGATAAGTAATATGGAATTTAAACCTGTCAGGAGGCAGTGCTTTTTGAGCCTCAGATTACACTCATCCCTTATTGCTTCCATTTCTTTTTTAATATCAGAATGTTTCCGGCACACTCTCTAACCCGAAATTTTATTAAGCAATCGCTTAGAATTTTTTAACAAAAACGCCTTAAAATGTTAAGGTTAACTAAAATTATTTCATTGCTAACCCTGCTTTTAACCCTTTTTTTAACACCATCCGGAATAAAATTACACCGTTGAAACAGTGCTTGCTTTATTAAACCAAAAAGCCAGAACACTTAATTGCAATTTTTAAACCATCGCCGGAAGACCATGCCGGCATATTAAAATTAAATCATCTGAAAAAAACAATTGCCTAATGAAATTGTACTTGCAAAAAAGAAGGTGCAAACTGCTGCTCTTATTCTGTTTTATTTTGTTTCTCCATTCAAAAAATCATGCCCAGGAAATTAAACAGAAGGTTACCATTACCGGTACTGTTCGTGATAATGTAAATGCTGTTTTAAATGGTGTAACTATTATTAATCTCAACACGGGTAAGATTGCGGTTACCAATACAAATGGAGCATTTTCCATCGAAGCCACAAAAGGTGATTCACTGAAAGCATCTTATGTAGGTTATCTTGATTACAAATGGGTATTTAGCGACCAGTTAAATTTTGACATCGCTCTAACTGCAGCAACAGGCAGTTTGAATGATGTAGCTGTAGTTGGATATGGTCAGCAGAAAAAAATTACCGTTGTTGGTGCACAATCAACGATAAACGCTCAGGAGATTCAGGCGCCTGTGGCTAACCTGAGCACTATGCTTGCAGGCCGCATTTCGGGAATAGTGGGCGTGCAAAGAACGGGTTTGCCGGGCAGTAACACTTCGGATATATGGATACGCGGTATATCTACTTTTGGCGATAATAACGGAACGACTCCTTTGGTTGTTATTGATGGTGTACAGGGGCGCAGCATTGATGATTTTGACCCGGAAGACATAGAAAGTTTTACAATATTGAAAGATGCCTCAGCAACAGCAGTATATGGAGCCCTGGGCGCCAATGGCGTTATAATAATAAATACGAAACACGGCAAAACTCAAAAAGTAAGTTTAATGGCCAATTATCTGGAAGGCATAACCGCTTTTACCAAACTTCCGAAAATGGCAGATGCAGGAACCTATATGAACCTGAGAAATGAAGCAGAGATTGCTTCCGGTAATGTTGCAGACTATTCTCAAACTAAGATAGACAGTACGCTTTCTCCCACCGCTAACCACTATGTTTATCCCAATGTAAACTGGATGAAGCTGCTGTTCAGGAATCTTTCTTCCAACAGGAGACTGAATTTTAGTGCAACCGGAGGAACAGAAAATGTACAGTTTTATACTTCTGTGGCATATTATGAAGAATCGTCTCTGCTGAATGTAGATGCCTCACAGAGTTATAACGCCGAAACCCGTTATCAGCGTTATAATTATGTTTCCAATATAGACATGAAATGGACCAAAACAACCAAGTTTTCTTTAGGTATTACAGGATATATTACACAACTTAATCAACCCGGTAGCGGATCAAGCACTGCATTCACCGAAGCCATGGAAGTAAATCCGGTGCGTTATCCGGCTATGTATCCGGGTAATTTGGTAGCGGGTATTGCCGAAGGCAGCAATCCTTCCGCTAATCCTTATGCCGATATAACACAAAAAGGCTATCAGCAAACTTTTGGGTCTGAAATTTCTGCTACAACCCGCCTGGATCAGGATTTGAGTTTTCTGTTAAAAGGATTATCCGCCAACGGGCAGTTCTCTTTCGATACATACAGTACTAATACACAATCTCATACACGCCAGCGAAGCACGTATTACTTAAATCAATCCTCGCCCTATAACAGTGATGGCTCTTTAAACCTGTACCAAACCATTTCCGGATCAGATGTTTTAAGTTATGGTTACAGCTATTCTCAAACCCGGCAGTTTTCTTTACAGGGGCAGGTTCAATGGCAGCGAAGCTTTGGCGACCATAATGTAAATGCAATGCTGGTGTATAGCCAGTTAAGTATTCCTAATCCCACTGCTACCAGCGAGTCCGATGCTATTCCTGAGCGCACCCAAAATTATGCTGCAAGGGTTACTTACAACTATCAGAACAAATATCTTGCTGAATTTGATGCCGGTTATACAGGGTCGCAAGTGTTTTCTCCTGAAAACCGGTATGGGTTTTTTCCTTCTTTGGGTGTAGGCTGGGTGTTGTCCAGTGAAAATTTCTGGAAACCATTGTCCAATATATTCCAGTTCTTTAAACTGCGCTACTCGAACGGTTATTCAGGTGCTGTGGGCGGTACACGCTTTGATTATATTACTACCATTACAACCAGTGCTTTGGGAATTACCTTTGGTACGCCCAGCAGTAGTACCTCGTACAGCGGTATCAATATTTCCCATTACGGAGCCAATGTAAAATGGGCAACATCACACGATCAGGATGTTGGGTTGGAATTTAAAGTATTGAATAATAAACTTTCTGTTGTTTTAGACTGGTTTAATAAATATAGAACGGGCATCTTCCTAACGAGGGCTAATTTCCCGGGTTTTGCAGGCCTTCAATACAATCCGGACGGTAACTATGGCATTACTCAAAACAGGGGATTTGATGGTACGCTTGAGTTGTTTCCCATCCCGATCACGAACAAACTTTCTGTCGCTTTCAGGGGAACTTTTACCTATAATAAAGATAAATTACTGGAAAATGGAGCCGCTCCTTATGAAGAATCTTATATGGACCCGCGGGGCCAGAATATTTTAGCCAGTGATGATTACGGTTATGTTGCTGAAGGCCTGTTTCAGAGCCAGGCAGAGATTGATAACCATGCCGACCAGTCGGGGGTGGGCGGCAGCGCCAGAGTGGGGGATATTAAGTATAAAGACCTGAACGGTGATGGCGTGGTTGATACATACGATGAAACTTATTTGGGCCATGGAGATGTACCGTCTTTAACATTTGGCCTGGGTTTCAATTTACAATATGGCCCATTTTATCTGAGTGCCTTTTTTGAAGGAATAGAAGGTGCGGACAGAATGATTAGCAGTGTTGCCAGAAGTCCTTTTTCCGGTTCTGAAGACGCTAATGTTTTCGCTAATGTCACAGACCGGTGGACGGAGGATAACCAGGCAAAGCATCCTTTTTATCCGCGCCTCGCTTATGGATCAAGCGCCAATGCCAATAATGATGTAGCCAGCTCCTGGTGGGTGAAGGATATTTCTTTTATACGTTTTAAAACACTGGATTTAGGTTATAATCTTCCAAAAAGCATGTATAAACACATTGCAGCCCGCGATGCCCGAATTTATGTTGACTGCGTAAACCTGTTGTATTGGAGCCCTTTTAAGCTATGGGACCCTGAGTTAGATACAGGCGATGGTAATACTTATCCCAACACACGTAATTTTTCGATCGGCCTGCAAATACATTTTTGAATAATAACCGAATTCTATCTTATAAATTATTCTTGTTATGAAATATAAAATTTTTGGCGCAGTCATTTTAATTTTGGCTATAACCTCGATATTATCTCTTTCCTCCTGCAAAAAATTTCTGGACCAAACTCCAAGCGTCACTTTATCTGACGATTCCATTTTTGCCAGCCTGGCAAACGTAAAGGAATATTTAGCCCAGGTATATGCCAATATTCCCGATCCCTATGCAGCCAGAACCGGGTGGAATGGCCACGACGGATATTATAGTCTCATTTGCGATGAGGCAAACTGGCTGGGAGAACCCGATTTAGGTGGAGAAGAATTTTTATATAACACGCTTTCTGCCTCTTATGACGGATTTGAATACCTGTGGCCTGAGTGGTATAAGCCAGTACGCACTGCTAGTGATTTTATCAGCAGAATTGATGGCGCCAATTCTACAGAAGTAACCGACTATTTAAAAGCGCATTTTAAAGCAGAAGCCAGGGCGATGCGCGCTATCTTTTATTTTTGGCTGTTGCGCTTGTATGGCCCGGTGGTTATTCTTGAGTCGCCTATATCTGTATCTGCGTCCACTGATGAAACAGAACTTCAACGGACTCCTTTCGACTCGTGCGTTAATTATATTGTTACGCAATTAGACAGCGCTTATGATGAGCTGGAAGCTATTTCAACTACCAGCCAGCCGGTTAATGAGCCGCTGGATGGAGAATATGGCAGAGTTACCTCCGGTGTGTGCAAAGCTTATAAAGAACAGGTTCTCATGCTGGCAGCAAGCCCTTTGTTCAATGGTAATTCTGCATATACTTCTGTTACGAATCCGGATGGTACAGCCCTGTTTTCACAAAGTTATGATGAAACAAAATGGGAGGAAGCCGCTACTGCCGCAAAAGACTTTATTGATGAATTTGTGCCCGGTACATACGATCTGTTTACAGAAACAGACACCTCCGATTTCATGGCAGCTTACGATGCCTGCCGGGATGTAATATCAACCGATTGGAATGATGAATGGATTTTCGGTAAATCTATGAGCAGCAGTATTGGAACTTACACGTATAATGCCTATCCTAAACTGGTAGGATATTCAAATGTAACCACAGGTGGAAGCTTTATGGCTGTTAATCAGTCAATGGTGGACTCTTTTTTCATGCAGAATGGGTATCCCATTGGTAATGCTAACTCCGGTTATCAGCAATCAGGATTTACAGCATTTAAAGCCCCATTCGATGTCGAAGAACGGTCCACATATAATCAATGGATAAACCGTGAGCCCCGGTTTTATGCGGACGTTACCTATAACAACAGCTATTGGTTAAACCAGGGAAGCAGCGCCACGGAAGTAATTGTGGATATGGAATATAGCGGTTCCAGTGGAAAAATTCAAAGTGACCACGATTACTCATCAACAGGGTACCTTGTTCGCAAGAATATAACAAAAGGCACAGATAGCAGAGGCTGGTGTTATTTGCGCCTTGCCCAGATATATTTGGATTATGCGGAAGCCCTTAATGAATATGACCCCGGTAATTCGGATATATTAAAGTATGTGAATTTAGTTAGGGCAAGAGCAGGCATACCGCAATATGGGAGCGGAACAGGGATGATACCGGCTCCTACTTCCCAGAGCGATATGAGACATGCCATCCACCAGGAAAGGCAGGTAGAATTGTTTATGGAACAGGTAAGGTATTTCGATTTAAGGAGATGGATGCAGGCGGCTGTTACGCTAAGCACCCCGATATATGGAATGAATATATATGGAGACGGTACTGATTTTTACCAGAAAACATTAACCAAGAATATATCTTTTACCCAGCGGTGTTATTTGTGGGCGATTCCAAGCTCAGAAGTAAGAAAAGATTCCAAATTGACACAAAATCCCGGTTGGTAATAATAAATATTTAAAAAATATTAATGATGAAATGTTTTTCAAAAAAGAGAGTTCATCTCGCTCATACAATAAGCTTCTGTCTTTGTATCAGTTCGATAGCAGTTTTAATGTCAGGATGTGTCAAGTGGGCTGCGCTGACCTCCGAAAATGAAGGAAGCGTTTATATGTCTCAGGCGTATGGCGAACGGTCTGAATTGACAATTTATAAAATTGACTCCCTGCAAATAGTATATTTTGGCGCATCAATAGCCGGTTTCAATGGTGCAACACAGGATGTTACGGTAAACTTTGAAGTGGATACCTCCTTAATAACCCAGTTCAATGCAGATTATGCTTATCTCAACTATGATTTTGTTGCATTACCTGCAGACGCTTATACTGTTTCTGGTTTAACTTCCACAATAAAAAAAGGCGCCTCGGATTCAGATCCCTTGTCTTTAAGTATATCAGCTTCCGGGCTGGATGGAACAAAGGATTATTGTCTTCCGATAAAGATCACAAGCATCTCAAAAGGCATATTAGACACAACCCTGAGCGTTGCTTATTTTATGATAGATTCCCTTTACATACGTTCACGCGATATAACGTCTTCAGGAACGCTTACAGTAAGTAACGAAAATTCCGACGGATCAGACGCTACCGAAGGTTCTGTGCGGCTGACGGATGATGATTATACTACCAAGTTTTTATATACCTGGGTGGCTGATTCCTGGATGCAATTAAAATTTGATTCTTCTTATGTTTTAAATGCATATACGCTTACCTCAGGGAATGATGAGCAAAGCAGGGATCCTTATACCTGGCAATTACAGGCTTCTAATGACGGAACGAACTGGACCGTTTTGGATGAACGGACTGCTTATACATTTAGCGACAGGCTCCAAACCGTAACCTTCGAATTTAATCAGTCTGATGATAAAGCATACTCCTATTACAGGTTGTATATAATTGAAAATTATGGTGCAACGTTATTTCAGTTGGAGGAATGGAGGTTGCTTCAATATTATTAATAGTACAAATTTGTTGTAAATCAGGGAGGGCAACCTTTAAAAAGTTGCCCTCCCTTAAACTATACTCATAAGCAGTTAACACATCATCCTTTTGTTAAAGCCATTTTATACTATAATTTTTTAAAAAAAGCCTGTGAGCGTGGCTGCTAACATGAACAAGAATATTTATAAAAATATTGCAATAAACAATAACATACTCCTACTCGCATTCCATACATAAGAAGCCGGTACATCCACGCTGCTCTTTTTGTAAAAGCATTTTAAGGCAGGTTCAGGCATAAAGAATTGCATATCAGGCCTGTCGAAATTCCTTATCGGCAAGGTTAATGAGTTTTTTACCGATTTAACCCTGTATTTAACCCTCGGTTTAATATATTATTCTTTATCATTGCCCCGATTGTAACGATTCTATAAGACCAATCTTTAAGATTGCTTAAACTAACGAAACCATTTTTCTAAACGCTTTTTATGAACAAAAAGTTAATTGCAACAAGGGGAAGCTGCTTTAAAGTTTCCCGGAAAGCCCAACTGTATGTATTTGCTGTTTGCCTTGCCTTGTTTTGTCATTGTAAAACCATATTTGCCCAAACCCAAACCGTTCAGGGCACTGTGCACAATGAAAAAGGCGCGCCTTTGCCCGATGTGAGCGTTAAAGTAAACGCAGGGCCGGTGGGCACCATGTCAGATCAAAACGGCCACTATTCAATTAATGCAAAAAAAGGCGCCGTGCTTATTTTCAGCTATGTTGGATACCAGGATAGCATGGTTACTGTAGGCGATGCTGCGGTTATTAATATAACAATGCTTCCCGGGTCTTCCAATTTGAATGACGTGGTGGTGGTAGGTTATGGCACCCAAAAGAAAATTACCCTTACCGGCGCCGTTTCTTCCGTTAAGAGCTCGGACATCGTGGCTACAAAAAATGAAAACGTAATGAACATGCTTACCGGTAAGCTTCCCGGTGTGCGTGTTGTGCAAAAATCATCTGAGCCGGGAACATTCAATAATACATTTGATATCAGAGGCCTGGGGGATGCCCTGGTGGTGATTGACGGGATACCGCGGGACAATATGGCCAGATTGAATGCTGACGATATTGAAAGTATTTCTGTGCTGAAGGATGCATCCGCATCGGTGTATGGGGTGCGTGCGGCGAATGGTGTTGTTTTAATTACCACCAAAAGAGGAAAGAACGGCCCTACGCAAATAGGTTACAGCGCCAATTTTGGTCTTCAAACGCCTATTGGTTCGCCCAAAAGCACCAGCGCTGCAGACTGGATGGTGCTGGCAAACGAAAAATCCATGCATAACCAGAGCGGCGGCACCCTGCGTTATTCAGAAGATGAGATTGAAGCATACAGGAACGGCACTGAACAGGGCACTGACTGGTATAATGCAATCATAAGCAAATCAGCGCCCCAGATGGAGCACACGCTCACCACAAGCGGCGGATCTGATAAAGTGCAGTATTACGCCTCATTAGGCTATATGTACCAGGAATCTTTCCTGCGCAGCAACAGCAATAATTATAACCGGTACAACCTGCGCTCAAATGTGAGCGGGCAAATTTCAGACAGGCTGAAAATGGAAGTGCAGATGAACGGCATTGCTGATAAATCAGACAAAAATTACGAAAGCACAGACTGGATTATCCGCTCCATGGAGAGGTCTTCTCCCATTCAGCCTATCTATGCCAATAATAATAAAGCGTACCTGCAGGACGGCTGGGTTGACGGTTCTAATGCCGTGGCAATGGCCGATGCAGGAAAAAGCGGGTATAACCATTATGACAACAAATGGTTCCAGTCATCTGTAAGCCTTGAATATGATGTTCCGTTCTTAACAGGCCTTAAAGCAAAAGGATTATTTGGTTACGACTACCAGGTTATAGACAATAAAACGTATAAAAAAACCTACGACCTGTATGATTATGATGATGCTTCCGACAGTTACGATGCCGTAACCAATCAAAGCCCAAGCACTTTATTGCGCGAATATTATACAAAACAGTCTGTATTAACCCAGCTTTCATTAAACTATAACCGCACTTTTTACGGTGTGCATAATGTAAGCGCCTTATTGTTGTATGAAGGGCAAAGCCGCAAAGGCGATAATTTTTATGCACAAAGGGAATTAGCCCTTCCGCTCGACCAGCTTTCTGCGGGAAACAGCGACGACCAGGTGGGCAGCATGTCAACCAGCTCAAGCGATTTATATGATTATGCCAATATTGGATACGTGGGCAGGGTTAACTATAATTTTAAATCGAAGTATATAGCGGAGTTCAGCTTCAGGTATGATGGTTCTTCCAGGTTTGCATCTTCTCATCGCTGGGGCTTCTTTCCATCAGGCTCTGTTGGCTGGCGTTTTACCGATGAAAATTTCTGGAAAGCTCTAAATTTCAACTTTATAAACGATGCAAAGCTCAGGGCTTCCTATGGTGTTTTGGGCGATGACAATGCTTCCACTTACCAGTACCTGAATGGTTATACCTACCCTGCAGATGGTGAATACAACAATTTGCCCGGAGGGTCTTTTTTTGATGGCTCTTTTGTTAACAGTTCTGTCAGCACAGGCATTGCCAACAAAAATATTACCTGGTACACAGCCAAAACCTTCGACGTGGGTTTGGATGTAAATGCAAAAAACGGGTTGCTTGGAGTAACGGTTGACCTGTTTCAGCGTAACCGCAGCGGGCTGTTGACCACCCGCAGTGTAAGCCTGCCTTCTGTAGTGGGGGCAGATTTGCCCCAGGAAAACCTGAATGGCGACCTCTCAAGGGGCATAGACTTTGAAGTAAATCATCGCTATCATATTGGCGAAGTATCCTATTCATTAAGAGGAACATTTGGATACACCCGCACAAAATACACGCACCAGGAGGTGGGCACTTATGGCAGCAGCTATGCTGAATGGTTAAGCAATACCAACGGCCGTTATTCAGATATAGTATGGGGATATAAAGGCATCGGGCAGTTTCAGTCGTACGAAGAAATTGCCAACAGCACCGTAAAGTATGGTACCGGCACACTGCCTGGCGACTATAAGTATAAAGATGTGAACGGCGATGGCATTATATCAGACAAAGACCTGGTGCCTATGAGCTATAGCGGCAGGCCGATGATCACCTATGGCTTAACAGCAAACCTTTCGTGGAAAGGGTTTGATGTGAACCTGTTGTTCCAGGGCGCTGCCAAAGTGTGGGTAAATTATGTAGAAATACTGGCTGAACCGATATGGGGTTCCAATTATTCCAATGCCCTTGAAATGTTTATGGACAGGTGGCACCCCGTTGACCCCACTGCCGATCCTTATGACCCAAACACCAAATGGGTGAAAGGAAAGTATGCCTATACAGGCACGGTTGCCGCATCTAATTCCACCTTTGCTTATTACAATGCCAGCTATTTACGGCTTAAATCCGTTGAAATTGGCTATACGCTGCCGGCAACTTTAATAAAAAGGGTTGGCATACAGGGGGTGAGGGTTTATGCAAATGTATATAATGCATACACCTGGTCTAAAATGAAATACATTGATCCGGAACATCCCAATGATAGTTACGGTAATGTTTATCCGCTCAACAGAACATACAACTTGGGTTTTAATGTAGAATTTTAAACTTACAGACATGAAATTTTTTAAATATATAGTATTATTATCTGCCATTTGCCTCGCTGCTGCCTGTACCAAGCTGGACATTTCGCCCACCAATATTATATCTGATGAAGAAATATTCGGCTCAGAGTCGGGCATTGAATCTTATATGGCCAGGATATACAGCGAAATGCCCATAGAAGATTTTCGCTATGGCCCCCAATACCTCTTTAATCATTTCTATGTGTTAAAGGTTCCCGGCTCTATGACGGGCGAAGCCCTGTGCCGGGAAGTAAGTGGTTCCATGACAGAGGCAACCTCTTCCGATTACGGCGATACCTGGAGCGATTTTTATACCCTCATCAGGGAATGTAATTATTTTCTGGAAACAATTGACGATTATGCCAGTAAATATTCAGATGATGATGTAAACATGTATAAAGGCGAATGCCACTTCATCCGGGCCTTTACTTACTTTGCATTGGCCAAACGCTATGGCGGCGTTCCCCTGGTAACCCGGGTGCTCAATTACCCTGAAGAATCAAGTGACGAAGTGGATATTGCCCGCTCATCTGAAGAAGATACCTGGAACCTGGTATCAAGCGATTTTGACAGTGCCATATCCTTATTGCCCGAAAGCAACCAGGTGGGCCGTGCCAATAAATATGCAGCTTACGCCTTTAAGGCAAGGGCCATGCTGTATGCAGGCTCAATAGCTAAATACAATACCGTTTCCTATTATAATGGCGGTGTTCGCCTGTGCGGTATGAGCACTGACCTTGCTACCGGTTTCTATACCCAGGCTTATGAGGCTGCAAAAGCTGTGGAGGATGGAGGTTATTCCTTGTACATGGATGAATGGGCTTCCGGCGACCTGGACGCACAGTATAAAAATTATGTGGACCTTTTTTCAAATGTATCCAGTTCAGAAGCCATTTTCGTTAAAGAATACGGTTACCCGGAATCCGTTCATGGATATGATGCATACAATGTGCCGGCCCAGTATAAAGGCGCCAACGGCTATTCTGCCGAAACCAATCCAACCTTGGATTTTGTTGAAATGTTTGATGGGATTGATAAAGATGCTGATGGGCACATAGATGTATATAACAGCGACGGCACTTATAAATTATACGATAGCACCATGGAACTGTTTAAAGATGCGGAACCGCGGTTAAGGGCTACCGTTATTTTACCGGGAGACTATTTTAAAGGGGAAAGCTGTGAGATATGGAGGGGTATTTATACCGGCACTGCCACTTCCTCCATCAGCCGCCTCATTGCTGCAGGCAGTACGGTGAAATATGAAAGTTCAAGCAGTGCAGGCAACCTTGTTACCTCCTCAAGCGGCAGCCAGACTGCTTACACTCTACATACCGGTGTAGAAATGAACCCGGCCGGGCAGAGCGGTATCTTTTATGGCGATAATACCTGCGCCATGTCAGGCTTTTCTGTAAGAAAATGGTTAGATGAAAGTTTAACCACCGCAGAAGTGCTTGAAAACAACGAAGACCAGCCATGGATAGAAATGCGCTATGCAGAAGTGTTGTTAACACGTGCGGAAGCAGAAGCAGAGCTTGCCGATCTTGGCAATAGCGATTATCTGGATGACGCATATACCTGTATAGATAAAATAAGGCTAAGGGCCGGCGCAACGTTGCTTACCACAACCGAAACGTCTTCCGTCAGCAATTTCATCGAGGCTGTTCGTAAAGAACGCCGCAAGGAACTTGCCTTTGAAAATAAAACCTGGTGGGATTTGAAACGCTGGAGAATAATAGCTTCAGAGCAATCCAATACCCGGTGGAGAACATTAGACCCGTTTTATGCAGATTATGCCGGTAAATGGTTTTTTGATGCCAGGTATGATGAAACAGGCAATACCTACACATTCGATACGAGATGGTATTACCAGCAAATACCAGATGCAGCAATTACAACAAGCTCCAAGGTAGTTCAAAACTCAGGGTATTAATTTTTTGAAAATTCAAATTATTAAAAAGATGAAAATCCGATCTGTAATATATGGCTTAATAACCGCACTGTTATTTACTGCCTGTACAAAATATGACAATTATACACAGCCTTCCATGACGTTCGAGGGAACCCTTACCGATTCCGTTACCGGCGAAGGGCTGCAAACCGAGGTTGGGGATAATGGCGTTCAGTTTAAAATGATGGATTATAGTTATTCAGGCAGCCCTACAGCCTGGTATTTTACCTGTACGCAGGACGGGGCATATAAAAATTCCCTGGTGCCGGCGGGAACCTATAATGTAACGCCGCTCGGGCCTTTTGTGCCCTTTGTGATTGTGGATGATGATGGCGATACCACGAAAGATGCGAGTATTACAATTGACATTAAGGGCACCGTTACACAAAATTTCACTGTTGTTCCATTTCTTGTTGTCTCCTGGATAGGCGATCCGGTAGTAAATGATGACAGCACCATAACCGTTCAGTTTAAAGTGGAAAGAGGTACAACGGATGCAGATTTTCAGCAGGATTGTACTGATATTTACTTGTTTGTTAACGCATCCAGCTACAATGTGGGAAGCAATAATTACGATTCCCGGTACACGGTTGCGGTTAGTGATCCCAATGATGTAATAGGAGATACCCTCACCGTAACAACACCCGCATTGCCTTATGCGCCTGCCACTTATTATCTGCGTGCCGGGGCGCGTATTGATTATGCTGTGAATGGCGTAAACAGGTATAATTATAATGAGCCAATTGCTGTAGCAGTTGAATAGGAGGGATGGATCAGGGATGGCAGCCTTTTAAAACGTCGTTATCCCTGATTCATACTTAATAAGCAGTCAATACATCAACCCTTCCCTTTTGTTAAAGATGTATGGATAAAACAGGTTTAGTATGAAAAGAATAAACATATTAGCAGGTTGTATCGTTGCAGTTTCATCATTAATGGCGCAGTCGTATGATCCCGAAAAGGAAAGCCCCAGGCAAAAAA
Source organism: Parafilimonas sp. (assembly GCF_047606085.1). Classification (GTDB taxonomy): domain Bacteria; phylum Bacteroidota; class Bacteroidia; order Chitinophagales; family Chitinophagaceae; genus Parafilimonas. The sequence goes on along the minus strand of NZ_JASGEX010000166.1, from coordinate 10,886 downwards.
CCACTTTTCAAACCGCACATGTATGGATACCTGAAATAGATGTGCGCTCAGATGCTGCTATTGTATATGGCGTTGAAGGAAACCCTTCTGATAAAGGCTCAAACATAAGCTTTGAGCAAAGGGTAGAATCATGGCGTGAACATGGCTACCAGGCGGCCTTTATGACAGGGATAGCCTGGGGGCAATACCAGGATTATTTTACCGGGAAATGGGACGGGAAAACGCATCTTGATGAAGGCCAGGTGCAGGGAAATGGCGATACGATATGGCACGGGTATATGGTTCCTTATATTGTTCCTACAGATAATTATTTAAAGTATATTAAGGAAGCGCATATCAAAAGGGTGATTGATGCGGGAATAAATACGATTTACCTGGAGGAGCCTGAATTTTGGGCAAGAGCAGGATATGGCAGCGCCTTTAAAGAAGAATGGAAAAAGTATTACGGCTTTCCCTGGCGGCCGCAGGATGCTTCACCTGAAAATACATATCTGTCTAACAAACTAAAATATCATTTGTATTACGAAGCCATTAAACAGGTTTCTGATTATGCGAAACAATATGGCAAAAGCAAAGGTTTGAACATTAAAGTGTATATCGCCACCCATTCATTGGTCAATTATTCTTCGTGGCAGATAGTAAGCCCCGAAGCAAGCCTGGCTTCCCTGCCCGGCATTGACGGTTATATAGCGCAGGTATGGACAGGAACATCCCGTGAACCTACTTATTTTAACGGCAAAATAAAAGAGCGTGTTTTTGAAAATGCTTTTTTGGAATATGGATCCATGCTCTCCATGACTGAACCAACCAAAAGAAAACTCTTTTTTTTAACCGACCCTATTGAGGATAACCACAGAGACTGGTCTGATTACAAAAAAAATTACGAAGCTACTTTTACCGCGGAAATTTTATACCCCACTGTTGATAATTATGAAGTGATGCCCTGGCCCGAAAGGATTTATACCGGCAGATATAGGGTTGCCAATAGCGACAGCGAAACACTCATCCCAAAATATTATTCAACCCAGATACAGGTGATGATAAATGTGCTGAATAAGATGCCGCTGTCATCAAACAAAGTAAACGGCATTAACGGCATTGGCGTACTGATGAGCAATTCATTAATGTTCCAGCGCTTTCCAACACATAATGGTTATGAAGACCCGCAGTTCTCCAATTTTTACGGGCAAACCCTGCCGCTTGTAAAGCATGGCATTCCGGTGCAAACGGTGCATATAGAAAACCTTGCTTACCCCGCAACATTAAGCCATATAAAAGTGCTGGTAATGAGCTATTCCAACATGAAGCCGGATGCGCCGAAAGAACATGCGTATATTGCAGACTGGGTAAAAAAAGGCGGCGTATTAATTTATGCAGGCGCAGACGACGACCCTTACCAATCCGTAATGGAATGGTGGAATACCAATGGAAATAAATACACAGCGCCATCGCAGCATTTGTTTAAACTATTGAATATAGATCCGTCATCAGGCAAAGAAAAATTTACGGTTGGCAAAGGAACAGTGTATGTAATAAAAGAAAACCCCAAAGAATTTGTATTGCAGCCAAACAATGATGCAGCCTATATAAACATAGTTAAGCAGGCATATCAAACGGATGCAAAAGCAGGAAAGTTCACCACAAAAAATAATTTTTATGTAGAGCGTGGCCCTTATGACATTATTTCTGTGATGGATGAAAATGAAGATGCAAAACCTTACACCATAAAAGGCCCGGTAATAGATTTGTTCAACCCGCAATTACCGGTGCTTGCATCAAAGGATGTGCAGCCCGGCGAACAATCTTTATTATTTGATATTAATCGTGTTGCTGATAAAAACAAGCCTCAGGTGCTGGCATCCGCATCAAGAAATTATGATGAATTAATCACAGCCAACAGTTATTCATTTGTTGCTAAAAGCCCGGTAAACACGGTTAATGCCATGCGTATTTTATTGCCGAAGGAAGCAAAGCAAATTATTGTTACGGATAATACAGGCAAGGCTGTAAGCAACGTTCAATCTTCGTGGGATGAAAGTTCCAAAACCTTGTTCCTTAGTTTTGCCAACGATCCCGATGGAATAAAAGTTCTGCTGAAGTGGTGACGAAAAATTTAAAAGCAAGCTATGACAAGGAAGATTTTGTTTACTGTTTTATTTTTTATTGCTGTGCAAACCTTTGGTCAAAGCCTGTCGAAAGATACAATCCCTGCTGAGCTGTATGGCGAATGGTACAATAAGAAAAACGGAGATTTGCTATACGGGTTTTACAGCAAAGCTGTTGTGTGCCATGAACAGGTTTGGAAATACGATGCCGTTAAAAAGAAAGGTAAGCAAGCGCTTATTGAGATTTCTAATGATAGCGGGCAAAAGATTATGCTGAAAGTTGAAATAAAAAAATCAGCGATTTCTATTGGCCCTGCTGATGGCAGGTTAACTGCTTGTGCCAATAAATTATCCGGTTGCCATATTACGCATGATTTACCGGAATTTACTGCACCGGTTTTCAAAGAAGGCGTTATATACTTCTCCGGGTTGATTGCCGATTATAACGGCGATGAAAAAAACTTTATGGTTGCTTCAGACCAGTTGTTTGAAAGCCAACAGAAACTTTATCTGGTTACCATTCAGCCGAATGGCTATTTTTCTGTTGCAATACCGCAGGCAAACCCAACAGTCTTACTGGCATTTACGCCTGTTCAGCCGGTATTCCCTTATGTAATACCAGGCAGCCATCTTTTCACTATCATAAAACCCAATCATGAAATTGCTTTTGCGGGCGACGGCGCGCCATTGGCAAGAGAAGATGAATTTCTTAGAAAAACAAATCAGGTGTACCTGTCTGATCCGGCAGAGCATTTAGAGAATATTAAAGGGTTATCGCCCGAACAGTATAAAGAATATTTACTGGCTGGGCAAAGAAAAGCGGATGCAGTGCTTGATTCTGTTTATGCTGCAAAAACGATTAGCCCGGGAATTTACCAGATGCATAAACTGGACATCAAATATGCCACATACCAATACCTGCTTAGTTATAATATTTATATGAAACAGGCCGATGAGCAATTTAAGCCCGTCGGATTGCCTGCCTCTTATTTTGATTTTTTACGAGGGGCACAAGACGGCGAAACGGCTGCCATAGCGCAGGCATATCCGCGTTATATAAATGCTTTAGCTTTAGATGATAACCTGAATCAATTGTTCGCGCCTCTTTCGCATAATAAACAACTTCAGGATTCCTTAAACCGTACAGGCGGTACAATTGAGTCTGTTGCATCGGTTTATCATGCTTTACATCATAAGTGGGAAGAAGTTAATGAACGGCAGGCCTCGCTGTTAAAAACCATTTACGAAGAAAGAAATAATGATACGCTGCGAAAAAGTTTTATTAATGATCATCAAAAAGAAGTTGATGAGATACTGAATAAATACAGGGACATTTCAATGAGCTATATCATGATCCCTGTATTTATAAAATATCTGTATGATTCTTTGGGCTGGCAACGAGGTGTAACAACCGATTTGGCAATTGCTGGGAATATTGCCCGCGAACTTATTAAAGAGAATATCAGTATTCCTGACGGGTATTTCGATTTGAAAGATTCTATGTTCGCAGATCCGTTTGTAGCGCAGTATATAAAGCGGATAAATGATACGCATGTGCCGGCACCAGCTATACAAACCACACTGCCGGGCTTTGTAAATAACTGGTCATATATAGGTAAAGAAGGAGTTGTTTCAAACGACACAATTCATAAAAATGGATATACACTGATATTCATCAATAAATATCAAACCTTTCCGGACAGCACGAAGGCAAAAATGATTGATGCGTTCTTTACAGTGTATCCTGAAGAAGCAGCCATATACAATCCCCTTGCGCCGAAGCAGGTAACATTTGTGATTGATCCGGAATATACCGGTGTTGCAGCTTCCGCAGACAGCCTCACGCGTTTCAATCCGAAATGGTACGAACAAAATCCAAATGATATAGACGTGGTTACGCACGAAGTGATGCATCTTGTTCAGGCATACAGGAATCATTACGATCCATCGTGGGTTACGGAAGGCATCGCTGATTTTGTGCGTTATACATTGGGTGTGAATAATGCCGCTGCAAACTGGTCGTTAACGCCGTTTAATGCCGGGCAGTCTTATACAAACTCCTATCGTATTACAGCGCGTTTTTTTGTGTGGATCGTAAATAAATATGATAAGGGCTTTGTGAAAAAACTTGATGCAGCCATGCGCGATAATACGTATGACGACGCTTTCTGGAAAAAAACAACCGGGAAATCAGTGGATGAATTATGGTTGGAATATGCTGCAAATCCGGCTATTCAGGAACTTAGATGAATCTTATTGAAAGGAAAGATATTTATTGCAGGGCGTCATGTTTTTTAGACTGCCTAAAAAGGCCGGTTTAGCAGATATGTCACGAAGGATTAAAGGCACAAAGCCAATGTCGTTGATGTAAGGTTTAGATTCTTTGAAATATTCAATAATCAATGCTCAATATTCATTTTGCGGAGCGATTACAATTGAACATTCCTGCCCGTCCGTCAGGCGGGGATTATTGCGTATTGAATATTGAGTGTTTTCTTAAGTCAATGACATTGGGCACAAGGCCTTGATTTTAAAACTTAATTTTTTTCGTGCCTTAGTGGCTTTGTGACAAAACATTAGTTGTTAGGGCTTCTTATTACGAGTAACCTGTATTAAAACATACTATCATGTAACTCATAAAATTTTATATACGCTCAATTATTTCAATGAAGAAAATTTTTACAGGCTTTGTGCTGCTGGCATGTAAAGCCATAACAGCACAAACAATTGATAATGCCGCAAGCCCCGTTGATTATGTGAATCCGTTAATGGGCACGCAATCAGATTATGGCGTATCTAACGGCAATACGTATCCTGCTGTGGCATTACCGTGGGGGATGAATTTCTGGACGCCGCAAACCGGCAGGAACGGCGACGGCTGGCAATACACTTATACAGCTACCCAGATAAGAGGCTTTAAGCAAACACACCAGCCTTCGCCCTGGATGAATGATTACGGCATGTTCAGTATTATGCCTGTAACGGGCAGTATAAAAGCCAGCCAGGATAAACGGGCAAGCTGGTTCTCGCATAAAACAGAGATTACAAAGCCTTATTATTATAAGGTATATCTGGCTGATGCGGATGTTACCGCCGAAATTGTGCCAACAGAGCGCAGTGCGCAGTTCCGGTTTACATTTCCATCAAATGACAGTTCAACCATTGTAATAGATGCTTTTGATAAAGGTTCTTATATCAAAATAATTCCTGAAGAAAAAAAGATTATCGGGTATTCCACATGGTATGCAGGAGGCCCGCTGAAAAACTTTAAAAATTATTTTGTTATTTATGTTGATAAGCCCATCACTATTGCCCAAACGTATAACGACAGTGTTTTAAACAATGGCTTTGAAACAGCCACAGAACACGCTTTGGGCGTGATTGGCTTTAAAACAGCAAAAGGTGAAGTGGTACATTTAAAAGAGGCTTCATCATTCATAAGCCTTGAACAGGCTGAACTGAACCTGCAGCGCGAACAGGGCAATGATGATTTTAATGCGCTTGAAGCAAAAGCAAAAGATACTTGGAACAAAACATTGGGCCGCATACAGGTAAGCGGCGGCACTGTTGACCAGACAAGAACATTCTATTCCTGTTTGTACCGCATGCTTTTCTTTCCGAATAAATTATACGAAATAAATAAAGACAACAAGATCGTTCACTGGAGTCCTTACAATGGTGAAACACTTGATGGCTATATGTTTGCGGGCACCGGCTTTTGGGATACGTTTCGTGCTTTATATCCTTTTCTCAATTTAATGTTCCCCTCCATTTCAAAAGAAATGCAGGAAGGGTTAATTAATGATTATAAAGAAGGCGGCTGGCTGCCTGAATGGAGCAGCCCCGGCTATGCGGCGGTAATGGTGGGCAATAACTCTGCATCGGTTGTGGCGGAAGCTTATTTAAAAGGCCTGCGTGGTTATGATATTGAAACCTTGTTTGAAGCGCTGGTGCATGGCGCCAATGCAGAAGGCCCTAAAGCTACGGGCAGAAAAGGCGTTGAATATTACAACACCTTAGGTTATGTGCCTTACGATGTTGGTATTAATGAGAATGCAGCCAGAACACTGGAGTATGCGTATGATGATTATTCAATTTACCGTTTGGCAAAGGCATTGAACAAACCTGATTCTGTTGTGAACCTCTACAAACAAAGAAGCATGAACTATAAAAATTTATTCGATGCTTCAACCAGGTTAATGCGCGGCAAAAATAAAGATGGAAATTTTCAGTCACCATTCAATCCTTTTAAATGGGGCGATGCTTTTACCGAAGGCAACAGCTGGCATTACTCGTGGGGCGTTTTTCATGATGTAGAGGGTTTGATAAATTTAATGGGCGGCGCAAAAAATTTTATAACCATGCTCGATTCTGTTTTTATAATGCCGCCGGTATTTGATGATAGTTATTATGGCGGTGTGATACATGAAATCCGGGAGATGCAGATTGCAGGCATGGGCCAGTATGCACATGGCAACCAGCCAATCCAGCACATGATCTACTTATACAATTATGCCGGCGAACCGTGGAAAACGCAATATTGGGTTCGCGAAACAATGAATAAATTATATAAGGCAACGCCCGATGGTTATTGTGGTGATGAAGACAATGGGCAAACTTCAGCCTGGTATATCTTTTCAGCATTGGGCCTTTATCCCGTCTGCCCGGCCAGTGCGCAGTATGTTATTGGTGCACCCTTGTTTAAGAAAGCAACCTTGCACCTTGAAAATGGCAAAGATATTGTTATTAGTGCCCCTGCCAACAGCGATAAAAACATTTATGTAAACCGTGTTAGCTTAAACGGAAAATTGTATAACTATAACTGGTTTGACCATGCTGTTTTAATGAAGGGTGCGACCATTAATTTCAGTATGCAGGCTGAGCCGGATAAACAGAGAGGAACGAAAAAAGAAAGTTTTCCGTTTTCCTTATCGAAAGGAGAATGAAAGCAACGTGTGCTGCATTTTTGTGCGCTGCGAAGTCTCCAGACCTGAAGTGTTCGAAACCTGCATTAGCGATCCGCGATCCGTATGATCGCCCACGTGTGTAGAAATAATTGTGCCAGGGGGATTTCCACGCCGTAGGTGTGGTACGTGTAAACGTTCCGTTCCAATGGAACGGTAAAGAAGCATTACGGGCAGCATTGTACACACCTTAAGCCTCTATGAGGCTTTAAGAAAATGGTTTCGAACAGCTATAGTCTCCGGACTTCGTAGTTGCTATGCGCCAAGTCTCCAGCCTTGTTCCAAACAGGTTGTTTTGATTAATGCAACGTTGGAAATAAATAAATAAACGTGGGTTCTGTATAAGCCCGAAGTGGCTTTAATATAAATAGCCGCCGGTGAAACCGGCGCCTCATTTTCGTCCGAATAAAATCCGGAGCTATTCAAACCTGCCTGCAGCAGGCCCATCTTAGGATGAATTAACTTTTGTGTTGTTATCATCTTACCCTGACCCCCATTGTTATAAAATTAATAATTGTCCGATTAAGTTTTGACTACTTCAATTCACCACTCATTCCTCCAATTGATTTTGCATCTTTCGTATCCTGTCTTCAAACTTTTCTGATGAAAGATTGTAGCGGCTCAACCCATCCACAATAATAGGGAAGGAGAGCGGCGTAAAACGTTGAGGAAATTTTAAAATGATCTCGTTCTGCTGTATGCGTTCCAATGCCGTGCGTAAACGTACTTCCTCCATTTGCTGTTCAAATACTTCGTTGTAAGCCTGCCTCAATAAAATATTGTTGGGATCATATTCGCTGAACACTTTAAACAATAATGAGGCAGAAGCCTGCAGGTGCTTTGCTTTCTTAGGCTCGCCCGGATAGCCTGTAAATATCAACCCACCAATAACGGCAATATCGCGAAATTTCCTCGCGGCCATTTCAACTGAATTTACACTGCGCTGAATGTCTGCAATTAAATTATCTGTTGTAAACAGCCCGCGCACATTCGCATCGTCAACCGGCACCGGCTGGTCGCTTAGCAGTTCAAAGCCATAATCATTCATGGCAATAGAAAAAGTGATAGGCGTTTCCCGGCTTATCCTGTAAGCAAGAATGGAGCTCATGGCTTCGTGTATCTGCCTGCCTTCAAAAGGATAAACCAATAAATGAAAGCCTTCTTTGCTCTCAATCTGCTCTATCAGTAATTCATTGCTTTGCGGAATATGCGATAATTCTTTTTGCAGGTTAAATAAGGGCTGCAGGGCTTTCAGCTCAATTGTATCGGGCTTTAATGCTTTATTAAAAGTGCGCCGCAGTATCATGCCGAGGTTAGCCGTTAAGCTCATGCGGCCGCCCATCCAGCTTGGAATGATGGATTTCTTTTTGGGGGATATTTTTACATGCGCTGTCATTTCTTTAATCATCACCAGTTCCAGGTTGCGGCCTGCAAACGTAAATGCATCGCCAGGCTCAAGGCGGCTTAAAAACCATTCCTCGATCATGCCGATATAGCTGCCGTTCATCATGCGCACCTTCATCATCGCATCGCTTACAATCGTACCGATTTGCATGCGATGCCGCATGGCTATGCGGCGGTTTCTTATGCGGTAAACGCCTTTTTCATCTTTCTCTGCTTTTTTGTATTCATCGTAGTTTTCCAAAGCCCTGCCGCCGCCGGTTATTTGCTGCAATACCTCGTTCCATTCATCCGTGGAAATATCGCGAAAACAATACGTGCTTTTTATCTCTTCAAAAATTTCTTCCTGCTCAAAACCTTCGCCAATGGCCAGCGTGCATAAGTATTGCATCAGCACATCAAAGCATAACAACATCGGCTGGCGGCTTTCAATCACCTGTTCGCCAATAGCAGATTTTAATGCGGCCGCTTCCACCAGCTCGAGCGAATGGGTGGGCAGAAAATACATTTTGCTAAGGTCGCCCGGCGCATGGCCGCTTCTGCCGGCGCGCTGTAAAAAGCGGGCCACGCCTTTGGGCGATCCAACCTGTATCACGGTATCAACAGGGCGAAAATCAACGCCCAGGTCAAGGCTGGCGGTACATACAACTGCTTTTAATTTTTGTGCATGCAGGGCTTCTTCCACCCAAACCCTTAACTCATGTTCAATACTGCCATGATGCAAAGCAATAACGCCTGCAAACTGCGGCGCAATGGTTAATAAGGTTTGATACCAGAGCTCACTCATGCTTCTTGTATTGATGAAGATGAGCGTGGTATTGCTTTGTTCTATAATGGGCACAACTTTCTCCGCCAGCTTAATGCCCAGATGCCCGGCCCAGGGATATTTTTCAATTTCATCTGGCAGCACGGAGATTACTTCGATGCGTTTATCCATGCGGGCTTTAACCACCTCACCCCAACCCCTCCCGAATGGTCGGGACAAGTTCTCCAAAGGAGAGGGGCCTGCAACAACATTGACTTTTGAGAACAGCGCTGATAATAATACTTCACGCGCTTCATCAAGATTGCCAATGGTAGCGCTGATGCCCCAGAGAGAGACCGTGGGCTGAGTGCTATGAGCTGCAGGCCCTGGGTTCTTGCCCGCAGCCCGCAGTTTATAGCTTATAGCTTTCTTTTCTTCCATTGCAGGATTTGATTCTTTGCTTATAAGATTGGCATCTTCTTTTATAAGATGTACATCTTCATTTAAAGGATTGACATTTTTCCATATAAGATTGGTATCTTTCTTTGAAGGATTTACATCTTTCTTTATAAGATGTACATCTTCATTTATAGGATTTACATCTTTGCTTATAAGGTTTGCATTTTCCTTTGCAGGATTGGCTTCCCCGCTTACAGCTAAAATGCGGCTTACCGCCAGCTCCACCTGCACGCCGCGCTTGCTGCCAAGCAGTTCATGCCATTCATCAACGGCTATGATGCGCAGGGATTTAAAGAAATCGGGATAGTTTTTTTGCGCCAGCAGCAGCATTAAGCTTTCCGGCGTGATAATTAAAACTTCGGGCATGCTGCGGGTTTGTTTTTGCCGTTCGTTCACATCCGTATCGCCGTTGCGTATGCCAACCTGCCATTGCATGCCAAGTTCCTGTACCACTTCCTGCATGGCGCGGCCAATATCTTTTGCCAGCGCCCGCAAGGGTGTTATCCATAACAATTGCAGTCCATTGTTTTTCTCTTTCTGATACGTATCAGGATGGTTATTGATGAATTGAATGAGGCTGCCAAGAAATACAGAAAAGGTTTTGCCGCATCCGGTTGGTGCATTTACCAAACCGCTTTTATGGTTGATGATATGCTGCCAGGTTTCTTCCTGGAAACGGAAAGCCTGCATGTTTTTAGAAGCAAGCCATTGATGAATGACGGAATATCCTTTAGTGTTTTTGAGTTTCAAAACTGAAGCTGATTAATGAAACCGAGCATGATAATTTTTCTCACACAGGGGAATGTACATAGCGAGGTTCCATGAGACCATTGAAAAAATAAACTTGTACGAATGAAACGTCCATGCAAAATGTTTTTTTCACACAGGGGAATGTACATCAGGGCGTTCCATGAGGCCATTAAAAAATAAACTTGCACGAATGAAACAACAGTTGAAATGAGTGCATTATTCATGGGAATTAGACGATATAACGAAGATGAGTGAGTTTATTAAAACTAAAAAAGAAAATCAATGTTATTCATATTGTTTAGTCAATATAAAACTAAAAGAGCTGATAAAATTACAATTTTCGGAGAGTATAAAATAGATTGTGTAAACGGATTTAAGTAACTGCATTTAAAGCCGGCATCTGTTTTCAAAGATAGTTAAGAATTGATGGAGAATGAACCCCCAATTTTGGATGGGCATACT
>NZ_JASGEX010000165.1:0-56996 GCF_047606085.1 Parafilimonas sp. | reverse complement strand
TTAAAGCCTCACAGAGGCTTAACGTGTGTACAATGCTGCCCGTAATGTTTCTTTACCGTTCCATTGGAACGGAACGTTTACATGTACCACACCTACGGTGTGGAAATCCCCCTGGCACAATTATTTCTACACACATGGGCGATCCTATGGATCGCGGATCGCTAATGCAGGTTTCGAATACTTCAGGTCAGGAGACTTCGCAGAGCAAGGCTCCCAAGTGATATGCAGCACAAGTGTTGCGACGCAACCGTGATGCCATGAAATACAAAGGCCCGTAAACCAAAAAATACTATCAATACCAAAGCAAACTATTGCTTTGTTTTCAGCTTTAAAAGCGCATCATTCAGGTTTGAAATTTGTAATGAATCTTTGCTGATGTTGCTTTCCAATTCTGATTTTTCTTTCAGAACATCCTGCAGTTTTTTCATTTTTTTATCCATGTCTTTATTGGTATCGGAAAGCTTTACATATAATTTGTGCTGTTCAAAATAATTTGATTGTAGGTAATCTGCAAATTGGGTTAACGTATTCCAAACACCGCTATTGCCGGGCGAATAAAAACTGCCAACATCTTTGCCAACAGCAATGCTGATTGTAGAGCCATCTTTGCCTTTTTGCCTTCGGGGATCAACAACAAAATAATAATCGTAATTGTCGTTAGAGCCTTCTACTTTGGCTCTTTTAAAAAGCATGTAACCTAAAGATTTTTTAATAATAAAACCTTTCCCTTTTTCTTTTTCAATATGCAGGTTGTCGAAGTAACCTTCTATAGCGTCCCGGGCTTCATCATCGCTTAAATCAGACAGGAATTGAACAGCATCATAAACTGTAGTATCAATGGTTATGCGTACATTGCCTGTTTGTGCACTGGCGCTGCTTATAAAAAGAAGTATAATGGCAAGCGTAAAGAAATGTTTCATTCGTACAAGTTTGTTTTTTCAATGGCCTCATGCCTGCCTGTCCGGCAGACAGGGAACCTCGCTATGCACATTCCCTCCCGAAATTGGTTCGGGACAGGCTGTGTGAAAAAAATTATCATGCTCGGTTTCATTGGTGTAAGATTATTGCGCAAAAGATAATGATATCAATTGATGTCGCAGTAGAAATTTTCTTTATGCGTTTTCCGGTATACATTCAGCAGAAGGTTGAATGAATTTTAAGTTGCGTTGTATGCCTTTAAATTTTGCTCTTTTTAATGATGATGATCTGAATATTTTCCTGAATGCATCTTCGCTTAAATTATTCCATTCCGCTGTTGAAAGATTTAATATTTCAGGAATAGGCGTGAAGTTAATTTCTGATGTTGGTTTGCTGAAGCGGTTCCAGGGACAAACATCCTGGCATATATCGCAGCCAAACATCCATTGCTCGAATTTGTTTTTCATCTCGTTTGGAATGATGGCATCTTTTAACTCAATCGTAAAATAAGAAATGCAACGGCTTCCATCAATCACTTTATTTTCTTTGATGGCATCGGTTGGACAGGCATCAATACATTTTCTGCAAGTGCCGCAATAATCTTTTGCAAACGCATCATCAAAAACCAAATCAAGATCAGCTATTAAAGTGGCTATAAAAAAATAAGAGCCTTGTTCTTTGGTGATAAGATTTCCATTTTTACCAATCCATCCCGCACCGCTGCGCACTGCCCAGGTCCGTTCAAGCACCGGTGCGCTATCAACAAAACCGCGGCCATTAATATCGCCGATATTTTGTTTTATGATTTGAATTAGCTTGTTAAGCTTATCACGAATCACATCATGATAATCTTTTCCATACGCATACTTCGCAATTTTCGGTGCTTCGTTTTGCTGATGCTCTTCAGGAAAATAATTTAATAAAAGCGTGATAACGCTTTTTGCGCCGGGCACCAGCCGGCGCGGATCGGTACGCAGGTCGAAATAATTTTCCATATACTGCATGCCGCCATGCATGCCCTGCTGCAGCCATTGTTCAAGGCGGCGGGCGTCATCATCCAGCTTAACTGCTTTGGCAATACCGCAATAATGAAAGCCAAGCTGCGCCGCAGATGCCTTTATAAATTTTGTATGAAGATTTTTATTCAACCATGCAAAAATATTTCTGAAAACTGTATGTTTGCTTTGTTTTAGAAAAACGTATTGCTTCGAAACCAAGGTTCCCTCAAAACTCCGCCGACCTTGCAACACCTTTTCTAAAATATAACCGCATTTTAAAACCAATAATCTATGCACCTCAATCACACAATTACCCTGGCTTTATGCCTTGTTATGTCTATCCCTGCCTTAGCCCGGCAAACCAAAGAACCAAAGGTGAAATTTGGCGATGTTAAGCCCGAAGATTTTACAAAAGACTATGCTACGCTCGATTCTGCAGCAGAGGCCGTGTATTTGTATGAAGCCGGCTCTGTAAAGCATGAAGGTAATAACGAAGGATGGTTCTCCATTATCTATAAACTGCACCGGCGCATTTTGCTGATCAGCAAAAACAGCTTCGACGATTTGAGCAAAGTGAAGATAAACCTGTATGAAAATGGTACGGCTAAAGAAAAAATAGAAGACCTGCAGGCCGCCACCTATAACCTCGAAAACGGCAGGGTGGTGCAAACCCGGCTGGATAAAAATTCAACCTTCAAAGATAAGGATGGCGATTACCAGGTGGTGAAATTTACTTTCCCTGATATTAAAGAAGGCTCTATAATAGAATACACTTATACCATAAACAGTCCTTTTTACAGGTATATACCTTCCTGGGCTTTCCAGGGCGGCTACCCTGAACTGTGGAGCGAGTTTACCATTGAACAGCCTGAGTTTTTTGAATTTGTGGTTTTAAACCAGGGTTATCTCAGGCCTGTAATTGACACTTCGGTTGTAGAAACAAATATTTTTAATGTAATAATACCCAATGGGTCGGGACAATCGGAAAGCGTGGCGCTGAGAGGCCGGGTAGTAAAACATACCTGGGCGTTTAAAGATATTCCTGCATTGAAGGAAGAAAGCTTTGTAACCACGCTTGATAACCATATTGAAAAAATACAGTTCCAGTTTTCCGCAGAACAATTGCCTGAACAGCAACGCAAAACCTACCTGCATAGCTGGTATGAAATGGCTGACCAGTTAATGAAAGATGAAGACTTTGGAGCGGATTTAAGCAAGGAAAACGGCTGGCTGAAAGACGATGTAAAAGCGGCGGTGAACGGGGAAACAGATGCGGTGGGCAGGGCAAGAAAAATTTATGAGTATGTGAGGGATAATTATACCTGCACAGATAATTCGGCAAAATATTTATCACAAACGCTTAAAAAAACACAGCAATCAAAAAAAGGCAATGTGGTTGATATAAACATGCTGCTGATTGCCATGCTGAAGATAGCCGGCTGCACGGCCGATCCCGTATTGTTAAGCACAAGAGGCCATGGAAAAACCTACGATATGTATCCCATAATGGACAGGTTTAATTATTTGATAGCCCGCGTAACCATTAATGATAAGCTGTACCTGCTCGATGCCTCAGACCCTGTTTTAGGTTTCGGGCATTTAAGCGGCGCCTGCTATAACGGCAATGCCAGGGTGATAGCGCCCGATCCGGCATTGATTAACCTGGATGCAGATTCTTTAAAAGAAGTTTCCATTACTTCTTTCTTTGTAACAAACGACGGCGATGGCAAATTATCCGGAACATACAAAACCACGTTTGGCCCTATAGGTTCTGAAAACCTGCGTGAAAAAATGAAGAAAAGCAATGCGGAAACCTATTTTAAAGACATAAAAAAAGCCTATCCTTTTGAAGTGAGCATGAGCAATACGGCTATTGATTCCCTTGATGAAAAAGAGATGCCTGTATCTGTGCAATACGATATTGGTTTTAATACAGGGGAGGATATTATTTATTTCCCGCCGATGATGACAGCCGATGCCTATAAAGAAAACCCTTTTAAGGCAACGCAGCGATTTTACCCGGTGGAAATTCCGTATTGCATTGATGAGGTGTATATACTGAATATGGAAGTGCCTTCCGGGTATAGGGTAGATGAACTGCCAAAGCCTGCACGCGTTTCTTTAAACGATGGGGAAGGCATGTTTGAATATTTAATACAGGCAAGCAGCAGCAGTGTTCAGTTGCGCTGCCGCACCCGGCTGAACAAAGCCACTTTTGAGCCGGAAGACTATGAAACCCTGCGCAATTTTTTTGCCTTTATTGTAGAAAAAGAAAACGAACAAATTGTATTTAAGAAAATATAAGGGATATGAAAACCTGTAAACTGCTATTAATTATTCTTTGTGTAAATATAGTTTTAGCTAAAGCGCAATCTTTTAATACAATGCTTATACCAGACTCCCTTACGAAAGATGCAAATGCCGTAAAACGATACGAAGAACTGAAAATTTCAATAAAGGATGTGGACAGGGCAGTGGTTTCGCATAAATACGCCATAACCATTTTAAATGAAGCGGGCAGGGGCTATGCCACTTACAGCAACACCTACGATAAATTAAAAGATCTAAGCAATATTGACGGCACGCTTTACGATGCTGCCGGCAAAGAATTGAAAAATGTAAAAAGAAAAGATATTGCAGATTATGTGGATGATGATAATATGTCGCTTGTTACCGATGACCGGTATAAAGTGCATAATTTTTATTATAACGCCTACCCTTACACCGTTGCATATAAAGATGAGGAAACTTTTGATGGCATCTATTTCCTGCCGTACTGGCTGCCTCAAAAAAGCAATCATTATGCAGTAGAGCAAAGCCGGTTTGTTATAGAAACGCCATTGAATTATAAGCTGCGGTATAAGCAGTTTAAATATGCCGGCCAGCCTGTTATTGTAAATGATGGTAAAAAAATAACCTACACGTGGGAAGTGAAGAACCTGCATGCATTTGACAATGAAGCCTATTGCCCGCAATGGGAAGAAATAACAACTTCAGTTTTTGTGGCGCCTGTAAATTTTAAGATGCAGGGTTATGCAGGCATAATGGATACCTGGCAAAACCTGGGTAAATTTCATGTGCAGCTTATGAATGGCCGGGATGTGCTGCCTGAAAATGTAAGGAAAGACGTGCATGCCCTTACTGATAATTTATCTAACCCGAAAGAAAAAGCTTTTGCGCTTTACAATTATCTTCAGAAGAATACAAGGTATATAAGTGTACAGTTAGGCATAGGCGGCTGGCAGCCTTACGATGCCAACTATGTGGCTGCCAAAAAATATGGCGATTGCAAGGCGCTTTCCAACTATATGAAAAGCCTTCTTAAAGAAGCCGGCTTAAAAGGCTATTATGTGCTCGTTAATGCTGATGATGACGATACCCGTGGGCTTTGGGAAGATTTTCCATCACCATACTTTAATCATGCTGTATTGTGCATGCCCGATGGAAAAGATACCTTATGGTTTGAGTGCACCAGCCAAACAGCAACGCCCGGCTTTATGGGATCATCTGTGGGCAACAGAAAGGCTTTAATGATCGGGGATGATGGCGGCTATATTGTTAATACGCCATCTTATAAAGCAGAGCAAAACCTGCAAATCCGTACGGTGACGGCCGCAATTGATATGGAAGGTAACCTTGATGCCACACTCGTTACAAAATACACAGGCATTCAGCAGCAAATACCGCATGCGCTTATGTATCATACAACAAAAGAAGACCGCGAAAAATACCTGAACGATGAATTAAATTTACCTACTTACAAAGTTGATAAAACCAGCTATACAGAAAACAGGAGTTTAATACCCGAAATACAGGAATACCTGCATATAACCGCTCAAAACTACGCTTCAGTTTCCGGCAGGCGATTGTTTATTAAACCCAATCTGTTTAATAAAACCGGCAATAAGTTTAATGTGGATGATGAACGTCTTTTTGATATTGAATATCCCTATTCATTTCATGATATTGATTCATTAGATATTAAAATACCGGATGGCTATGCCCCCGAGGCGCTTCCTAAAAACCTTGACCTGAACAGTAAGTTTGGCGCGTATAAAATAGAATTTAAAGTAGCTGATAATGATATCAATGTTGTTCGAAATTATACAAGGTCGGCAGGCCGTTTCCCGCCGTCGGACTACCCCGAATTTGCAAAATTTATCAACGATATTTATAAGGCAGACCGCAGCCAGGTGGTGCTGGTAAAAAAAGAGAATTGATTAAACCGGATGTGGCTGTTAAGTCCATAGTCCACGGTCAACAGTCCATAGTACTGCATGTTAATACTGTTTTTCTATGGTCTATTGACCATAGACCATTCACCAGCTAAACTGATACCCCAGCGTGGCAATGCCTTCCAGGTAGCCAATGCCATGTGTGGCGCGGTTGCCTTTGGCGGTGGTAGTATTGGCAAGCGCATCTATATAGCGCACATAACCGGTTTTGCCTGTAGTTTCAAAAAAGAAGCGCTTTAGCATATAAAACCTTAGCCCGCCTTCAACACCAATGTTGTAACCGGCAATATGAAAATCATTATTCAGCCTGTCGCCATGATACGTAAAATCTGTTCGCGGGATATTGATGCCGGCGCCGGCTTTATAGATGAGCGTAAGCAATGCCCTGGTCTTTGCCTTATTTTCAGCCAGCGTTTTCTGCTCAAAATAATTCAGGTGCAGCCAGTTGGCGCCATCGGTGTGCTCAAAATGTAAAAATGTTTCAGGATTCAATACGCTGTCGCCATCTACATGTTGTCCTCCAATCGTTCCGGTCACATGCACTTTCTGGCCATCTGTTACCACGTATTTTGCATGGTCAAAATTTAATTCAAATCCCTTTGTCAAATCCCTGTTTAAATAAAAGCCAATCCTGTAATTATATTGAGGAATAGAAATCTGGCCGGGTTCTTTAATTATATCATCATAATCGCCTTTATCATGCGCTTTTGCATGGTGCAGCACGAAATTGTCGCCGTTGCTCAGTTTAAAATGAATATTGCTGCGGGTATAAGCTTCGGCATTATAGCCCCACTGCAGATACATGCCGTAAATAAGTTGACGTTTTTTCGTCTGGGCTTTGGCATGGATACATACAAGGGCGGCAGCCAAACAAATAAGTAGTCGCTTCATTCTATATGTATTATACTTTGCTAAGGTGCTGCAAAAGTAAGCGGAAATGTTTTCAGTAAAAATTAAAACAAACTGTAATTTCTGCATGAAACCAGTAAGTTATGTGACATTATTTCACAAAAACCCGGGCATGATTTTTCTGAATGATTTTTGATGATTATTCCCGGAATTGCATATCGCACTACTAAAGGAAATTAATATATGAACTTAGGAAATTTCACTATAAAAGCGGCTGAAGCGTTTCAGCAGGCGCAGCAGCTTGCCTTTAATAATACCAATCCCAACATTGAAACAGAACATATCCTGAAAGCCTTGTTGGATCAGGAAGATTCACTCGTGGAATACCTCCTGAAAAAAAATAATGTTACAGTTAATCTGCTTGAGAACAAGCTGGATGAAGCGCTGAATAAACTGCCAAAACAAACCGGCGGCGAGGCAGCGCAATCCATCAGCCGCGATGCCAACAATGTGGTATTGCGTGCCGGCGCCGTATTAAAGCAATTTGGCGATGAATTTATTACACCGGAACATTTGCTGCTTGCCATATTGCAGGGCAACGATGCTTCGGCTAAAATATTAAAGAACGCAGGCCTTACGGAAAAAGGCCTGATAGCGGCCATTAAAGAATTGCGCAAGGGAGAAACCGTAACTTCCCAAACGCAGTCGCAGGAATTTAATGCGTTGAATAAATATGCAAGGAACCTGAATGAAATGGCAAGGCAGGGCAAACTTGACCCGGTTATTGGCCGTGATGAAGAAATACGCAGAACGCTGCACATACTTTCGCGCAGAACAAAAAACAATCCCATTCTTGTAGGCGAGCCCGGCGTGGGTAAAACGGCCATTGCAGAAGGCATTGCCCACCGTATTGTGAACGGCGATGTGCCGGAAAACCTTAAATCAAAAATTATTTATGCATTGGATATGGGCCAGCTTATTGCCGGCGCCAAATATAAAGGTGAGTTTGAAGAAAGATTGAAAGGCGTGGTAAAAGAAGTAGGCGACAGCGATGGCGAGATCATTCTTTTCATAGATGAAATTCATACACTGGTGGGTGCAGGCGGCGGCGAAGGCGCCATGGATGCCGCCAATATTTTAAAACCCGCTTTGGCGCGTGGCGAGCTGCGTGCAATTGGCGCAACTACTTTAACCGAATATCAGAAATTCTTTGAAAAAGACAAGGCGCTGGAACGCCGCTTTCAGAAGGTAATGATTGACGAACCAGGCGTTGAAGATGCTATATCAATATTGCGTGGCTTAAAAGACCGTTACGAAACGCACCATCATGTGCGCATAAAAGATGAAGCAGTTGTGGCCGCTGTTGAGTTATCGCATCGTTATATAACTGACCGCTTTTTGCCTGATAAAGCCATTGACCTGATTGATGAAAGCGCCGCCAAGCTTCGCCTTGAAATGAATTCCATGCCCGAAGAATTGGATAACCTGGAAAGGCAGATACGCCAGTTGGAAATTGAACGTGAAGCCATTAAAAGAGAGAATGATGAAGACAAGCTGAAGATGCTGAATGTGGAAATAAGCAACCTCAGCGTTGAGCGTGATACATTGAAAGCAAAATGGAAACAGGAGAAGGAACTGGTTGAAAAAATCCAGAACGCCAAAGCTTCCATTGAACGGTTAAAACTGGAAGCAGAACAGGCGGAACGTAACGGCGATTATGGCAAGGTTGCCGAAATACGTTACGGTAAAGTAAAAGAACAGGAAAAGATCATTCACGATAATACGGTTCAGTTAGGCGAATTAAGCAAGCATGGCCGCCGCCTGATGAAAGAAGAAGTGGATGCAGAAGATATTGCGGAAAGTGTGGCCAAATCAACCGGTATTCCCGTAACAAGAATGATGCAGACTGAACGTGAAAAATTATTACAGCTTGAAGAACACCTGCATGAAAGGGTAGTAGGGCAGGAAGAAGCCATAACGGCTGTGGCAGATGCCATTCGCAGAAGCCGCGCCGGTTTACAGGACCCCAAAAAACCCATTGGTTCTTTTATCTTCCTGGGCACTACCGGCGTGGGTAAAACAGAACTGGCCAAAGCGCTTGCAGAATATTTGTTTGATGATGAAAGCATGATGACGCGCATTGATATGAGCGAGTACCAGGAAAAACACACGGTATCACGTTTGGTGGGCGCTCCTCCGGGTTATGTTGGTTATGATGAAGGCGGACAGCTAACCGAAGCAGTGCGCCGCAAACCTTACAGCGTTGTGTTGCTCGATGAAATTGAAAAGGCAAACCCTGATGTTTGGAATATTATGCTGCAGGTGTTGGATGATGGAAGGTTAACAGATAACAAAGGCCGGGTGGTAAACTTTAAGAATACAATCATTATTATGACAAGCAATATTGGAAGTACTTTGATACAGGATGCTTTTCAAAATGTGAGTGAAAAGAACCTGGAAGAGGTGGTTGATAAAACAAAGCTTGAAGTAATGAACCTGTTGCGGCAAACCATTCGCCCGGAGTTTTTAAACAGGATTGATGAGATCATTATGTTCCAGCCGCTGATGCGCAGGGAAATAAAGAATATTGTAAGAATCCAGTTGAATGGATTAAAGAAAATATTGCAGCAAAATCATATTGAACTGGAGTTCACGGATTATTTAATTGATTATTTGTCTGAAACAGGTTACGATCCGCAGTTTGGCGCAAGGCCGCTGAAGCGTTTGATACAAAAAGAGATCGTAAACCAGTTGAGCAAAAAGATACTCGCCGGTGATATAGACAGGTCGCATCCTGTTTTGGTAGATGTGTTTGATGGTGTGGTGGTGTTTAGAAATGAGGTGTTGGAAAGGGTGAAGTAAAATCACTGTTGGGTTTCCCTTACAAGTCCCCCGATGTACCGCAGGGATTTTTTATCAATACATTTGCTTAATAACTTTAAAAATTTCAGTCTTGGATACATCTGGCTTTTTTGAAACTTTTTTTAATAATGCAAAGTATAATGGCATTATTATCATGGATAAGCAGGGCATTATCCATAATATTAATGAAGCTTTTCATGCACGTTTTGGTTATGCGCGGGCAGATTTGGCCGGTAAAAACTTTGAAGTATTATTCACAGAAAAAGACCGTGAGATTTTAAAGCCGGAAACGGAATTGAAAACCGTTTTAGCGCAAGGCTCTGCCAATGATGAAAATTACCTGGTGCACAAAGATGGCAATAAGGTTTGGGTTACCGGCGAATCTGTGTATATAGAAAATAAAGATGGATATGCTTTCGTGGTTAAGGTGGTGCATAATATTCATGCGCAAAAGCAACTGGAAAGATTTCTCATAGAATCGCATGAATTTATTGATAGTGTTTTTGATTCAATTTACGAATCAGCATTAATTATTCTTGACAGCCGGCTTCGCGTTGTTAAAGCCAACAGGGCTTTTCTTAATTTGTTTGAATTGAAAGAAGCGCCTGACAAAGGCAGCCGATTATCTGAAATAAATAATCCATTCTGGCAAAGGGCCGATGTAAAGCAGGAAACGGTTAATTTTCTCACGCTGCATAATGTGAGCGAAGCTAAAATATTTGAACTGCAAACACGATCCGGCATTACAAAGGAGATAAGCTTTCTTGCAAAACTGGTAGAAGGCGTGCCTGGCATAGACAGGAAATTACTGATCATGATAAAGGAGATAAATTAAAATTATTTTTAAACATATTACTTAAAACCCGGATTGAATAAAGCTTTCACGTAATCCGTATTTAAATATCCGGCCATCAAAATCTCTGTATGAAAATTTTAACAACTCGCATTCAGAATACCTCTCATAAACTTTTATGATTATATAGATTTGCATTTCTTTATACAAATTCAACTACCGGCATTATTTTTTAAACAATTCTTTTAAGAAGAGAAAATTATGCACATGCAACGTATAAAATTATTTGCAGCAACTAATTTCCTAATGCTGGCTGTTGTTTCCTGCAGGAACCATAAAACACCTGAAAACAATATTGATACAAGCGCCGCAAAAACTGTTGCACAGGCAAAGATAGAAGGTGCAGTTTCGTGCAGCGTGCTTGGCTTTACCCTGGCCGACAGTGCCACTTATATGAAGGAAGGAGGAAAGGAATTTAAACCTACTGTGGCAAATAATTACGCGCCTTCTTATACAGTAAAGGATATGGTTTGGGTGCCCGGCGGTGAATTCAGCATGGGTAATGTAAACCCCACCAATATGGAGGGTGGCGGTAAAGAAGCTATGAACGATACAAGGCCCATACACCGTGTATATGTAAATGGCTTTTTTATGGATAAAACCGAAGTAACCAATGCGGAATTTGCAGCGTTTATAAAAGCAACCGGTTATGTAACGGTGGCGGAGCGCAAGCCTGCCAAAGAAGAATTTCCGGGTGTGCCCGAAGAAGACCTGGTGGCAGGTTCAGCCGTGTTCACCCCATCAGGAACAACCGATCTTTCCAACTATCTGCAGTGGTGGAGCTACGTGCGTGGCGCTGACTGGAGGCGCCCGCTGGGGCCGGGAAGCAATATTGATGGCAAAGGCGGGTATCCTGTTGTACAGGTATCATGGGAAGATGCAGCGGCTTATGCAAAATGGGCTGGTAAAAGATTACCTACAGAAGCGGAATGGGAATTTGCTGCCAGGGGCGGTAAAGCAGGAGAGATGTACACCTGGGGAAACCAGTTAAAACCTGATGGCAAATGGATGGCCAATATTTATGAAGGAAAATTTCCTTCTTCTGATGCTGCTTTGGATGGTTATGCAGGCATAGCGCCCGTGGCAAAATATCCTGCCAACGGTTATGGTATTTTTGATATGGCCGGCAATGTGTGGGAGTGGTGCAGCGACTGGTACAGGCCTGATTATTATCAAACGCTTGCAGAACAAGGCGCTGTTGCCAAAAACCCGCAGGGCCCTCCGGGTTCGTATGATCCACAGGAACCTGATGCAAAAAAGAAAGTGCAGCGCGGCGGTTCATTTTTATGCACCGACCAGTATTGCACCCGTTATATGGTGGGCACAAGAGGCAAAGGGGAATACAAATCCGCTTCCAACCATATTGGCTTTCGCTGCGTGAAAGATGCGCCGGGCAGTAATTTGGCAGCGCTGATGAAATAGGGGTTACCTCAATTGCCATATCAAGATTACCATCGCCATTAAAGTCTGCAGCAATAATTCCGTGTGTATGCGGTTTTACTTGAACGGAAAAAGGTGAATTTGGTGCAGGTTTAAATTGTCCTTTGCCATTGCCAAAAAGAAGGGTAAAATATTTTTTTATGGTTAGCAAATGCAATATCCAAATTGCCATCTTTATTAAAATCAGCTACTTCAACACTTGCTGCACTTTTGCCAACTGCAATTTTTTTTATATCAAAATCTAATTGTTGCTTTTGAGGATAACCGCAGCCTGATAATAATGCAATCGCAGCAAAAATGGAAATAATTGCTTTCATAACTTTTGGTTTTTAACCTCACACAGCACTGCTGCTAAACAAATCAACTATAAAACTTCTCCGATAAATAATTTGTTTGATGACCTGCAGGAAATACGTGACATATAGCAAATCAGACCGGAATGAACCAATGATGTTTAAGTTTAAACAACCCGTGAACAGGTGAACCTGTAAACTCGTAAACCTTAAATAAACGATGTTGATGGCATATTGATTGTTTGGCAGTTTATCAGCCTTTCGGGTTTTGAAAAACTATGGTAATAGTGCCTGTTTGGGTTGTAGTGCCTTTATTAAATTTTAGCTGGTAGGCGCGCTTTACCGCGATACTGTTTAAATCGCCAAAAGGGCTGCCGGGCTTTACTTTTGCATTGGTAACCGTGCCGTTTTCATCTACCGTAACATCTACGGAAACTTTGCCGCCATATTTATATTGGTCCTGGAAGCGGGCTCCGCCTGCCAGCCGCCTGCCCTGCAAGCCCCGGCTTATGCTTATGCCTGCGCTGCCTGTGCCGCCATTGCCTGTATAGCTGTCGCTGTTAATATTACCGTTGGCTTTACCCTGGTCACCTCTGCCGCCTGCAATGCCCTGGTTGTTGCTTTTTGTATAACTATCGGCATGGTTGCCACCGCCGTTTTTACTCGTACCTCCGGCATATACAGCTTTTGGCCTTGGCGGTGCAGGCGTGGGATTGGTCACAGGTTTTGTGGGGGCCTTCTTAATAGGGTTATTCACTTTTGCCACTTCTTTTTTCTTTTCGGGTTTGGGCGCCGTGTGAATTACCGGCGCTTCTTTTTCATTGTTTTCAGCCACTTCAGGCGCTGTTTCTGCTTCAGCCTGCTGCGAAGGCGGCGGGTTATAATTGGTTTGCTGTTCTTCCGCCGGCGGGCCGGGAATTTGGGGCGGCACATCGCCCATACCTTCATCGCTGTTACCCAGGTTTACTTCAACGCCTGTATCTGCCACAGGCTTTTGCATAACCGGCGCCGACCATGTCCACAAAATGAATAATAAAAACAAGAGGGCAATAATGCCCGCCGTACAGGCAAGCGCCTGCAGGTTTTTATTTCTTTCAAAATTCAGTTCGGCAATGTTTGTATGCATACAACAAATTTATTTATGGTGCGCCTATACTGTTGTTATAAAGATGCTAACAGTATGTGGAATTTAGTAAATGATGAAATAGTTTTGCCGCCAATATTTTTATATGCACACAAAGTACAGCCAGTTTAAGGCCATGCTTGCCATTTCAAAAGCAAGCCTCAGCTCAATTGTAAGAAGCCCTTCTGCCGTAATATTCAGCATTGCTTTTCCATTAATATTCATACTGGTATTTGGATTTATTGGCGGTGAAAACGGAATTTCCCTCAATGTGGCGCTAAACAAAAATGCAGATACTTCCAACCTTATTTATCATGCAATAAAAAACATCAGCAGCATACATATTGTGCAGGAAGACAGCATATTATTGAAAGAAGACCTTGAAAAGGGAAATATAACTGCTATTATTAATATCGCAAAAAATGTGTCCGGCAACCCGGAATATGTAATCGAATTAAAAAGCTCTGAAGCCGTAAACCCGCAAAACATCCAGGTATTGCAGTCCATACTTAAAAATATCATCAGCAATATTAATGCGGCGAAATACCCGCAGGTGCAAACCATAGCTGCTGTAAGCAATACAATTGAAAAGATACCAGGGCGTGCATACCGCCGTATAGATTTTATTTTACCGGGGCAGTTAGGTTTTTCGCTGTTAAGCGCCGGTGTGTTTGGCGTAGCTTTTTCTTTTTTTAATTTAAGGCAGCAGCTTATTTTAAAACGTTTTTTTGCCACGCCCATCCGCCGCACTTTTATTGTTTTGGGAGAAGCGCTCAGCCGCGTGGTTTTTCAAATGATGACGGCTATTATTATTATAGGCCTTGGCGTTTTTGCATTTAAATTCACCCTGGTGAAAGGGCTTATCACCTTTCTGGAAATTATGCTGTTAAGCTTTATTGCGCTTATTGTTTTTATGGGATTTGGGTTTATTGTAAGCAGTGTTGCAAAGAATGAGAGCACCATTCCTCCCTTTGCGAACATATTCACGCTGCCACAGTTTTTGCTGGCCGGCACTTTCTTTCCTATAACCGTATTTCCCCGGTGGCTGCAGGTTTTTTGCAATATCCTGCCCCTTACACATTTTAATAATGCCATGCGCAATATATCTTTTGAAGGGGCAAGCTTCATTAGCTGCTGGCCCGATGTAGGCGTTCTTTTATTATGGGGCATATTCATTTATGCGGCTGCGGTTAAAGTATTCCGCTGGGAATAAGCCTGCCATAAGCCAAATGTTTATTTTTAAAAACTGCTGCTGTAATTTTAATTGCCTGTTATCAGTATAAAACCATTAATAACAATTATAAACACTGTTTTATGAGAAACAATGCCGGGATAGATACCACTTCCTCTTTTATTATTACATCGCGGGAAAGCCGGAACTATATTATACCGTTACGTTACCGCCAGATGGAAAACCTGCATATCGTTTTCTGGCTATTTAAAGATATAAGCTGGTGCCTTTTGTGGAAGCCGCTTGGCATGATTATGATAGCGCCCACTTTTATTATATCGCTGGTAATTGCATGGAGAACAAAACAATATATGTCTGAATTGTGCCATAATGTTGCCATTAGTGTTTGGATCGCGGCCAACAGTTACTGGATGATAAGCGAATTTTTTGAGTTTGACACAACGATCATTTGGGGCGGGATAACCTATAAGCACCTGGCGCTGATACCTTTTTTCACCGGTGTGCTTATTCTCGCATACTATTACATTTACTGGAAACCCCGGCATAAAGATGAGCCGGAAACAATGTGATTTCTTTTGTGCAAGCCCGGGTCATTCTTTGGCGGCTTTATTGCAATCTTCAATGAAATCCAGTACTTCTTCTTTGCCTTTTTTTGAAACGGCGCTGGTAACAAAATACGGCGGCAGAAATTCCCAGTTCTCTTTCATTTTATCAAAAAATAATTTCACGTTGCGTTCCACGGCGCCGGGCTTTTCTTTATCAGCTTTTGTAAAAACGATCGTGAAAGGCAGTTGCCATTCGCCAAGGTCATCTATAAATTCAAGATCAATTTTCTGTGGTTCATGGCGTGCATCAATCAATACAAAAATGTTTAAAAGATTTTTGCGTTTACGCAAATAATCTTCAATCATCCTGCTCCATTGTTTACGTTGCTGCTGGCTTCTTTTCGCATAACCATAACCGGGTAAATCAACCAGATACCATGTCACTCCCTTCTCCTTTCCACGGGCGGAGCGGGGTGAGGAAGAAAAAATTTCATAATGATTGATCAACTGCGTTTTTCCCGGCGCTGCAGATGTTTTGGCAAGCTTTGCATTGTTGCAAAGCATATTGATTAATGATGATTTGCCCACATTGCTCCGGCCTATAAATGCATATTCTGGCCGGTCTGGCTGCGGGCATTTATCCACCGAAGGGCTTGAAATGAGGTATGTAGCTTTAGTGATCTGCATTTTTCTCTGCAAAAGGCGCTAAGATACGCGAAGCCATAAAAAAGTATTGCCTTTACCGGAAATGTATAAATATTCATCTGCTGCATTTTATTACAACGAAGATAAACATTGGAGCTTTTTATCACATCATGAAGGATGGTGCTGCTGGTGAAGAACACCAACAGCGGCGAAACAAAACTTCAATATTCAATATCTAATATCCAATGTCCAATGTCCAATGTTCAGGGCGGTTTCAACTGAGCATTGCGTATTGAAAATTGATCATTGAATATTTCCGGGAATCTAAACCTTGTGTCAACAACATTGGGTGCCGCATTCAATTTTCTAAGCCGTTCTGCCACTGGCTTCCATAATACCATGCAGTTCAGCATTGAATTCATCGGCGTTTAACAGGTCTTCCAGCAACACATGCATACGGTAACGCCAGTAATATCTGGGAATGGCCGGCACATTAATGCGCTCCTCGATTGGATTGGGCCTGCGCAGCCCTTCGCTTATGCCCAGTAAATCCTGCATCTGGAAAATGCTCCACATAGCAGGGGCATATACATGCTGAACAATAACGGCGCGGCTTATCCAGGGCTCGCAGGAATGAGGCGCCTCGCCCCACAGGCCGAGCTGGTAATTAAAGAAACGCTGTGTTTTAGCCCGGTCTTCTTCCCACCAGCCGCGAATGGTGCTCATATCGTGCGTAGATGGTGTAACCACACTTAAATACGGCGCATCACTGGGGTGGAAAAACTCCCGGCCGATTTGCTTGGGCATGCGCTGAATTTCGAGGCTGAGCAGGCCCAGGTCTTTCATCACTTCAGGCACAGAGCCGGGCACGAGGCCCAGGTCTTCGCCGCAAATAAGCATGTTGGTTGCCCGCTTTAAGGCAGGCAATTTTTTAAGGGCTTCCTTCTTCCAGAATTCATCCTGCCGGCGGAAGAAATAATCCACATATAATTCTTTTAACTGGTTTTGCGTATGCTGGTTGAGGTATTGAAAAGACCGGGTTGCCTCAACCGAAAAGCGGAAATGAAACTGCTGGCCATTTGTGCCTTCCGCTTCAAACAGAATAATGTTGGAAATGAGATCAAACAGTTTTTGTTTTACCCAATTATCATGCTCTGTTGCTTCAAAAGCAGCAAAATGCGCTTCCACTTTTCGCTGGGTTGCATATTCTTCAAGCAGGCTGTAAGTGCCGTTGCCATTGGGCTGCAGGTAAGTTTGTTTAAAATGTTCTGCTTCGTCGCCCACTTCATCATGCAGCAACTGATCTGTGATGTAAGGCTGGGTATAGCGCACGTAATCAAACCATATATTTCTTTGATTGAATTCATTTATGTGCACAGGCATGCAGGGCTCAAAATGCCCCATAATGCCTTCCACGGCATGCATAGGAATGCTCCAGATGCGGAAGAAGCCAAGGATATGGTCTATGCGGAAAGCATCAAAATAATAGCTCATCTGTTCAAAGCGCTGGCGCCACCAGGCAAAACCATCAGCCTCCATTTTTTGCCAGTTATAGGTGGGAAAGCCCCAGTTCTGGCCTTTCACTGCAAAATCGTCCGGCGGCGCGCCTGCCTGTAAATGCATGTTGAATAAATCCGGGCGCTGCCAGGCATCGGCGCCATAGCGGTAAATGCCAATGGCAATATCGCCTTTAATAATTACACCATGCTCATGTGCATAAGCGGCGGCCTCCTGCAACTGCACATGCAAATGATATTGTACGAAGCAATGCAGCAGCACATCATCAGCCGTTTTAGCGCTGTCGAATAATGCGGTTACATCGTCTGCATTATATATATTGTTGGCTGGCCAGTTGTTGAAGTCGGAAGTATTGTATAAATCCCTGTAATAGCAAAACGCTGAATAGGGTTCCAGCCAGTGCCGGTTCTTTTTATAAAAATCCTTGAAAGCAGCCGATGCAAAAGTTTCTTTTTTCTGCAAGGCATATAATTCTTTCAGCAGTTTCCATTTTAAATTATTCACGGCTTCGTAATCCACGGTATCTTTTTCATTCAATGCCGATCTTTCCGCTTTTGCAGCCTTCAGTATTTTTTTATTTTTTTTACTGGCAAGCGCATCAGGATTAATATACATGGGGTGCAATGCAAAAGCAGAAATGGCTGCATAAGGATAAGAATCGCTCCAGGTGCCGGTGGCATGCGTATCGTTTACCGGCAGAATTTGTATCAACCGCAAGCCTGTTTTCTCCGCCCAGTCAACCAGCAGTTTTATATCGGCAAATTCGCCCACGCCCCAGCTATTTTTGCTTCTCAGGCTGAATACGGGTATGGAAACACCGGCCCCTTTCCAGGTATTATCGGGCAGCACAATAAAGCCATCGTTAATAATGCTTATTTTGTTTTTTGCAGCCGCATGCGCCTGAAAAAGCACACGGTTTTTACCATCTTCATACTGAAGGAATTTTTTATGAACCGAATCGTAAATGCCGTATTTGTAAATTAAGGGAAAATCAATTTTTGCAAGATCGAGCGCAACGCTGTGAAAATCTTCACCCGCCTTCCTGCTTAATAAAACCGGTGTTTCTGCTGTCCATCTGCCTGTTTCTTCAGCATCGCCTAAAAGGCATATCGTTTCTCCTTTTTTTAATAAAGGCGCTTTTATTCTGAAGATGTGCGTAAACTTCTTCGGCTCTTTCGTCTTTACTTCCGTATGATTGTTCTTCAGCAATACATTTTGAAAGGGCTCTGTATAGAATGCATTGTCGTAATAGCCGGCAAAATTCCAGGAATCGCTTATAAAAACCTCTTTGTATGTAAACAATTCGGGCGTAAGCTTTTTGTCTTCGCCCCAATCATATATAACGGAGCCGTCTTCCATTTTTAAAACATAATTATAGCCGATGCCCTGCTCCGGAACAGAAGCTGCATTAATATCAGCAGTTGCCGCCCATGTTTCTTCGTTGAGGTATTGAAGCGGCAAAGCATGGGCAATATCTCCGTTGCCTAAGACCGCATGGCTGCCTGCAACAAAAAGCGATTGCCCGGGTTTGGTATGAAACCTTAGCTGGAAAATTATTTTCGTAGCAGCGGCAGTTGCCGCTTGCTTTACTGCTTTGGCTTTGACCGTTTTTTTTGCAGCCGCCTCATGCTTTACTTCAGCTCTGGGTTTGGCGGCCTTCTTTTTTGCAACGACTGGCTCCTTTGCGCTTTTTGATACTTTGGCTTTGCCCTTTTTTATAGTTGATGGGCTTTTGCCCGGCTTATCTGCACTAACAGCAGTTTGTAAATTTTGCTGTTCGGTTTTGTTTAGCTGTTCAGTTTCCAACGAATCAAAAATTTAAGATTAAAAAATGTAGCAATCGTTGTTTATTGTATCCAATGATCATAACGAAAATATGCATAGTGTAATAAATACACAAATATTAAAAGTATGAGTTGAAGGTTACAGGATCAATTGTTTTACAAAATAATGCGGGGGAAACAGCAGGGCGCTAACCGGTATGCTTTTATTAAAAATGCCATAAACGCTGCTGCCGCTGCCGCTCATGGAGGCAAACAATGCACCGTTTTGAAGCAGTTGCTCCTTTATATTTTTTATCTCGGTATATTTTTCAAAAACAGGTTTTTCAAAGGCATTTTCCAGTTTCCCCTGCCAGGTCTCAGCAGGCTGTTCCATAATGTTTTTTATATTGTTTGGAGCTGAATACCCAACCTGTGAAAATGCCCAGCCGGTATTTACATGAATGCCGGGCTTAACCAATACCAACGTATAACCAGACAGGTGAAGATGAATGGGCTGCAGGGCTTCGCCGCGTTGTGTGGCGAAAGATGGCCGGTTGATAATAAAGAAAGGGCAGTCGCTGCCAAGCATTAGTGCGTACTGCAATAATTTTTCTTCGGTGAGGTGCAGTTTAAACTTGTCATTCAGCAGCGTCAGCATAAAAGCGCCGTCGGCGCTGCCGCCGCCTAAGCCGGCGCCGGTGGGAATGGCTTTATGAAGATGAATTTGCACGGAAGGCAATTGGGGAAAATCTTTTTTTAAAAGACGGTATGCTTTTACGCAAAGATTGGTTTCAGGCCTGCCTTCAATTTCAATGCCGGAGGTTAATAATATGTAATCTTCATCCTGCTGTGAATGATGAAGCACTTCCAGCACATCATAAAAAGGCAAAGGATAAAAGATGGTTTCGAGGTTGTGATAACCGTCATACCGTTTGCCTGTAATATGCAGGCCAAGATTTATTTTACAATTGGGAAAAACTATCAAAACAAAAGATTGAATATTACTTGCGCTTGTTTATTTCGTCCCTTATTTCAATAGCGCGGAGGTAATCTTCGTGTTCCAAAACTTCTGAGAGCAATTTCTGCAGGTCTTCCAGGCTCATCCTGCCCAGGTCTTTATCGCCGGCGGAGGAACCGGGCTCATTAACGGGTATTTCAGATTTTTTTTTGGCCTCGTCTTCCATTAAAATGCCGGCGTTTTCCAGTATGTTTTCATACGTGTAAATGGGACAGCCAAACCGCACGGCCAGGGCCAGGGCATCGCTGGTGCGGCTGTCAATTTCAATGGTATCGTGCTCATTTACGCATACCAGCTTTGAATAAAAAATGCCTTCCTGCAGGTCGTTGATCACTATTTCCATCAACTCAATATTAAAGGCATACATAAAATTTTTCATCAGGTCGTGCGTAAGCGGGCGGCTGGGCTGCATGCGCTCAAGCGCCACGGCAATGGCCTGGGCTTCAAAACCGCCAATCACTATCGGCAATCGCCTTAATCCGTTTACTTCACCCAAAACTACCGCGTAAGAATGTGTTTGCGTGATGCTATGTGATAATGCAACAATTTCAAGTTCTATCTTCTTCATGAAAAATTTCCTTGCGTAAGCCGCAAAAATAAAAGATTTACAAGCCATATAAAATTTTTCGGTTAAATCTTTATCTCCTGTAAAAACACCAGGCCTTTCACAAATAAATTTTATGTTGGCAGATTAGTTGCTTATTCTTGCAGGTACACAGGAGTAATAAACAAGGGATATATTTTCAGACAGAACATAAGCCTATGAATATTTTTATAACGGGCGGCACAGGATATGTTGGAAATAATTTGGTGAAAAGGCTTGCCGGGGAAGGTAATACCATACATGCTTTATGCCGCAATGTAGCTACCCCGCAATTGCAGCATTATCCTAATATAAAAATTTTTAAAGGCGATATTACCGATGCTGCTTCCGTGCGCAAAGCGATGGAGGGCTGCGAACAGGCATATCATCTTGCAGCTTATGCCAGGGTTTGGGCAAAAGACCCGTCCATCTTTTATAAACTGAATGTGGAAGGCACTAAAAATGTTTTTGATGCGGCAAGAGAAGAAGGCATCAGCCATATAGTGTTTACCTCCACCGGCGGCACGCTTGGGCCATCGGGCCGGCGGCCGGTAAAGGAAAACGATGAAAGAATAGGCAAACCTTTCACCATATACGAAGAAACAAAAACATGGGCTGAAGCGCTGGCCGTTGAATATTGTAACAAATATGGCCTGCGCATCGTTACAGTAAACCCGCCGCGTATTTATGGCCCGGGCATAATAACGGAAAGCAATGCTGTAACAAGGCTGGTGAAATTATACATGGAAGGCAAATGGAAGATAATGCCCGGCGATGGCAAACGCACCGGCAGTTATGTGTATATTGATGATGTGGTGAACGGCCATATACTGGCAATGCAAAAAGGAAGAGCAGGGGAGCGGTATAACCTGGGCGGCGTGAATGCATCGTATATAGCGTTTTTTAATCTGCTGGCGCAGATAACAGGCAGGAGGCAGGCCCTGATAAAATTTCCTATATGGGCCATGATGCTGGCGGGCAATGCCATAGAACTGTATTCAAAATTAACCGGCAGGCCGCCGCTGCTAACACCGCCGTGGATAAGAAAGTATTATTACAACTGGGATGTTGACAGCAGCAAGGCGCAGCAGGAACTGGGTTACAGTTTTATATCGCTGGAAGACGGATTAAGAAGAACGGTTGAATGGCTGAAAAATCACCCGGATTAACCTGCGTTTAATAAACCGTGCCCATTAATAATTAAAACATAAAACAATTAAACCAACCACGAGCAGCAATCATGATGTTTACCTTGATTACAGGCGCCGGTGCAGGCATAGGCAAAGCCCTGGCCTTTGAATGTGCCAGAAAAAATATGAATGTATTGCTGGTGGCCCTGCCCGGCCCTGAACTGGAAAGCACCGTGAATGAAATAAGAGCGGCGTACAGGAATATTGCCTGTTATTGCCTGGGCATTGATCTAAGCCGGCCTGAATCTTTTTGCGGCGTGTATAAATGGGTAAAGGAAAATAATTTCCATGTAAATATCCTTATCAATAATGTAGGCGTGGGCAGCAAGGGCGATTTTGAGCATACCGAAACCATTTTTTACGAGCGCCAGCTGGAACTGAATGTGCATGCTGCCACCATGCTTACCCGCTTATTTCTGCCCGACCTGAAAGCCCATGCGCCATCGCATATAATGAATACCAGCAGCATGGGCGGTTTTTATATGATACCCGGTAAAACGGTTTACATTGCTTCCAAAGCATACATTTATTATTTCAGCCGTTCCTTAAGGCTTGAGCTAAAACAGCATCATATTAATGTGAGCGTTTTATGCCCGGGGGGAACAAACAGCAATGCCAACACCATTGCCATTAATAAAGAATTAAAAGGCATAGCAAAACGATCTATCCTGCTGCCTGAAGAAGTGGCCGCAGAAGCTATAGATAAAATGATGAAGGGTAAGGCCAGGATTATTCCGGGCTTTATTAATAAGCTATCCTATCATATCAGCCGCCTGGTGCCGGAGTTCATCCAGCAAATGATTATATCCAATGCCTTCAGGCATGTGAAAAAGCACAAGTATTAATGTATTGTGATTTGTTTTTCACAACGCGCTGCATGGCAGGTGTATAAAACACATTTATACCACGCCGGCAAACTGTTTCAAAAACCGTACATCGTTTTGTGAATACAGGCGCAGGTCGTTTACGCGGTACTTCAGCTGGCAGATCCTTTCTATGCCCATGCCAAAGGCAAAGCCGGTATATACGTCAGGATCAATATCAAAATTTTTAAGTGTATTGGGATGTACCATGCCACTGCCGAGGATTTCTACCCAGCCGGTATGTTTACATACGTTGCAGCCTTTACCATGGCAGATCAAGCAATCTATATCCATTTCGGCGCTGGGCTCAGTAAAAGGAAAATAGGAGGGGCGGAAACGTATCTTTACATGCCTGCTAAACATTTCCCGGACAAAAAAGTAAAGCGTTTGTTTAAGATCGGCGAAGCTTACATTTTCCGCAATATATAAACCTTCCACCTGGTGAAAGAAGCAATGCGCCCTTGCGCTGATGGTTTCATTTCTATACACCCGCCCGGGGCAAATAATGCGGACAGGCGGCTTTTGTTTTTCCATCACCCTCGCCTGCACACTGCTGGTGTGTGTGCGCAGGAGCCAGTCTGGGTTTTTCTGAACATAAAACGTATCCTGCATATCGCGGGCAGGATGGTTTTCCGGCATGTTCATCGAAGTAAAATTATGCCAGTCGTCTTCAATTTCCGGGCCTTCGGCCAGCACAAAACCCAGCCTGCTGAAAATGGAAATGATCTGGCCGCGCACAATGCTTAAAGGATGCCGGGTGCCAATGGTTATATCATCGCCCGGTAAAGTATAATCAATGCTTTTAGCCAAGGGCTGATGGCTGATGGCTGACTGCTGTTTCAGCGCCTGGTATTTTTCTTCGGCAAACTGTTTAAAGCTGTTTAATAACTGGCCTGCTTCCTTTTTCTTTTCAACCGGCACATTTTTCATTTCCTGCATCATGTATTTTACAATGCCTTTTGTGCCAAGATATTTTATGCGAAAGGCTTCTGCCGCTTCACCGTTTTTGCCTGCAAATGCTTCTATCTCTTTTTTATATTGTTCTATTTGCGCTGATAGTTCCATGCGGCGAAGATAAGCACGCTTGTGGTATGAAGGAATGCCGGATTTCCAGAGATTCAATTCCAAACCGCCCTGCAAAATTTCATTCTTTTTTCCAGCCTGGTTTTGATATGTCAAGATCATCCCCTGCATCGCCCATGTCTTTTTGAAGCAAAGCGGTAAGCGCCTGCACTTTGTGGCTGTACTGTTTATCGCCGGCAAGATTGTGCAGCTCATAAGGGTCTTTATTCAGATTGAATAATTGTGTGGTATGCACGCCATTCACATTGTATAATAGCAGTTTCCAGTTATCGCTTGTGCGTATGCCGCGCATCAGATCGCGGTATAAAAAATAAATATGATCACGCAGGGGCGCATTGTTTTTTATAACCGGCAGCAGGCTTTTGCTTTCAACCGAAGCGGGAATGGCGGTTCCGGTAAAATCCAGTACAGTGGGCCCGATATCAGAAAGGTAACAAAGTGCATCGCTGCGTTTATTTTTGGGCAGCCCGGGGCCGGCAATTATCAACGGCACGCGCACACTGGGATCGTATAAATTCTGTTTACCAAGCAGGCCATGGTTGCCCACTGCCAAACCATTGTCTCCCGCAAAAACAATAAGCGTATTATCCATCATGCCATTTGCTTCCAGGGCATCCAGCACTTCGCCCACGTGGCTGTCCATCTCGGTTATCATAGCATAATATTCCGCTATTTCTTTTTTAATGCTGTCTTTATTCAATGGTTTGGGCAGCAGCAATTCATCCCGCACCTGCAGTTCGCCATTATCAAACGGGTGCTGCGGCATGAATGATGGCGGCAACGGGATTTTCCCCGGGTCATACATTTTCCTGAAACGCTCCGGCGCTGTGCGCGGGTCGTGCGGGGAAGTAAAGGCGAGGTAGCAAACAAAAGGCGTATCGCTGTTCTTTTGTTTGTTAATAAAGTTAACGGCCGCTGCTGCATAATAGGCGCTTGAAAAACCATTGCCCTGCCATTTGGCTGAATAAGGATACCTGCCGGTGGGATCATAATGAAACATCTGTGGTTTTTCCTGTCCGCCCGAATCTGGAAAATTCATGCCGCCGAAAAATATATTATCGCCTGTGCTGAACGAACGGTTATACGAGGCTTTATCGCTGTGCCATTTCCCGCTTTGATAAGTTATATAGCCTTTGGCCCGTAACAGTTCAGGAAAAGTGGGTGTTTCCACAGGAATAACAGCGCCGTCTTTTTGCAGGCGGTTTTCATATCGGCCCGTTAATATCATTACACGGCTGGGCATGCAGATAGCGCCCTGCCTTCCGCCCATAACATGCGCACGGGTAAACGAAGTGCCCATTTTTACAAGCCTGTCGAGGCCGGGCGTTATGATATGTGCATTACCCAATGCATGAATGGTGTTCCAGGTTTGATCGTCACTCAGTATAAAAACTACATTCATTTTGCGCTGCGCATGTAGAAATGAAGCAAACAACATCATCCATATATACAGAAAACTTTTCTTCATATTTCTTATCATTTATATTTAAAAACCGGTTGGGTGTGAATGTAAGTGAAGTTGACAGATGAATGAACAAATTACTCACCATTTACTGCCGGCCAATCATGAATTAAAAATAAAACAACAAGCATGGTTACTGTAAAAATGGAATTGGATGGGCTGAACAATGGCGCGCTCAGTTTATATGAAGATGATAAGAAACTGGGCGAAATGGTGGTAGGCATTGTACCGGCTGAAAAAGGCTATCTGTTTTTCATACAGAAGGTTCTCCTGAAAAAAGTGGCAAAGAATATGCAGGGCAGTTATTAACGGAACTGGTACGTTATGCGCGGGAAAACGGTTTTAAGATAGTGCCGCTTTGCCCTTATGTGCATATACAGTTTAAAAGGCATCCTGAAAAATATGCAGATGTTTGGCAGCGCTGCTGAATGGCCATTAAAAGGTTGAGACCGGGAGATGCTATGAAAATATATGGTTGAAATGCTGCCGGCAGTAATGCTGTTTATTTTACAAAAAATTAAAATTGCCAATCGCAAATAAAGTTATTTTAGTATTCTTTTTTATAACCTGAAAAATAAATTTTATGGAAGACAATGTAACCAATCCTGAAAAAGGCGCTTTTGAAAAAATAAGCGAAACGGCTGAAAATTTAAAGGAAAAAGCCGGTGAAACCTGGGATAAAGTGGAAGATAAGGCCGAAGATTTATTGGGCGAAGTAAAGGCTAAAACGGAAGAGTTGATTAACAAAGCCAAATCATCTGAATTTGCGCAGGGAGCTAAAGAAAAGCTGGATAATCTTGCCGAAGGCACCAAATCATTATGGGGCAAAATAACAGATAAATTTGATGGGGATGATGAAGAAAAAACAGAAACACCAGCATAGCCGCCAAATGCTTCTGTATAATCGCTGAAAAAATTTTTCTGTTAAAAAAAGGGCTTAAATAAAATGCTGTTTAAGCCCTTTGTAATTTGTTGAGCGGTGATGAATTAACCAAAAAACTAACAGAAATATATTCTTACAATTAATCAATTCCTGATCATTCCGGCTTTGTTTTCCACTACCACCACTTCCTTTACATTTCCTGTTCTTTTCAAAGAACCCCAGCTTTGGCTTTCACCTTTCAATGCCTTTTTAATAGACCTGAATAAAATCACATACATTAACTGGCGATATACCAGCCGCTGCGGTATAAGCCATATAAGCTTTGATATTTTTTCTCTCTCAAAACTGAATGCGATAACGCTCACCAAAATGTCAACTGCAAAAAATACGAGGTAATAAAAACCTATTTTATGCATGCTTTCCGGGTCGTTGCGGTTCCATATTAAACTTATAACCAGCATAATATCTGCCAGTGGCGCAATAACGGGCAATATTATCTGGAATAAAAGAATATTGGGCAGCGAAAACATGCCAAGGCTTTTATAGGCTGGATTAAAACAGGCATCTTTATTTTTCCAGAAAGCCTGCATAATGCCATAGCTCCAGCGAAAACGCTGTTTCATAAATTGTTTTAAAGTTTCAGGCGCTTCCGTAACGGCAACAGCTTCCGTGCAGTTTAATATACGGTAACCCCGGCGTAAAATGCGGATGGTGAGGTCGCAGTCTTCGGCAAGCGTGTCTGTTGTGAATCCCCCTGCATCTTCAATGGCCTGTTTTCTGAAAGCGCCTATGGCGCCGGGAACCACCGTGATTCCATTAATCAGGTCAAGCGCTCTTCTGTCAGAGTTCTGGGCAGTCGTATATTCAATACTTTGCCAGCGTGTAAGCATAGTGCTTTCATTGCCCACTTTTACATTGCCGGCCACAGCGCCCGTTACCTGCCCGTTCGGCAAAGGCGTGAGCATCTTCTTCATCAATTGTGTTAGGGCGTCATGTTTAAGCTGCGTATCGGCATCAATGCAAATAACAAAATCATTACTGCTCCGGCTTATGCCATAATTAAGCGCAGAAGCTTTACCGCCATTTGGCTTGGAAAGCAGTTTTGCTTTTTCATTTTGTTGAAAGGCTTCCACTACTTTTTGATAAGTATTGTCTTTGGAGCCGTCGTCAACAAAAATGATATCGAAAGAAGGATAATCCTGCCTCAGTAAATTGTTTACTGTTTTAACTGCATTTACTTCTTCATTATAGGCAGGTATAATTATACTTACCGGGGGTGTATCTTCCAAAATTAACCCTGACAATGGCGATAAGGCTTTATTCTTTGCATTTTGTATAACAGCCATAATGGCCATAATACATATACGGGCTAATCCCAAAAATATGGCCACCCAAAAAGCGGCGGCTATAAAATTAATGGCCCAATAGCCGAACAAAGCAATCTTGGCATCAACATTTACCAGGTTGTTATCAGCAGCAGGCATAACAACATCTTTTGTGGTATGTAACAATTGCGGAATGCTTATAAACTGAACATTATGGCTTTTGAAATAATGAATAATACGAGGCAATGCGGCTACGGTTGCTTCCCTGTTCCCGCCGGCATCGTGCAGGAGAATAATTCCTTTTGAAGGATCGGCTTCGTACTGTTGTACAACCCTGTTATAAATTTCGTCTGCGGTTACGCCCGGCACCCAATCGTTGGGGTCAATGCTTTCCTCAATAGTATAATAATTCTTCTCCTTGCTCAGTGCAATAGGCCTTAACTCGGCTTCGGTTGATGGCTCGGAATCTGCATTGTACGGCGCACGAAAAAGCACGGTGCTTCTGCCGGTAGCGGCTTCAATCAGTAAACGGGTGGCTTCAATTTCATTTAATGCCCTTTCCGGGCTAACCGCTGCGATATTCGGATGAGTGAATGTATGGTTGCCTATTTCAAACCCATCATTATACATTGTTTTTAACAGCGGTAAATTGTCTTCGGCCTGTATGCCTACTACAAAAAATGCCGCCGGCACATTTTCTTTTTTTAGTATATCTAAAATCCTTGGTGTGTAGGCTGGGTCGGGGCCATCATCAAACGTTAGCAATACCTGGTTTTTTACGTTGCCATATTTTTTAATTACATAGGTTGTTGGAAGTTCAAGATAATACTGTTCTGCAATGGTATTCGCAGCGGTATCTAATTCAAGGTGTATTTTGCCCGGGGCAGGCGCTGCAATAACATTTAATACTTCACCATCGCCTATATAATCGGGAGAGCCAACAGGCGTGTTCACATGTTCCAGCAAAGCATAATTAAATGGCTTTTGTGCAAGGCTGCGGTTATCAAGGCTCCTGTTATAAAAAGTCCAGAGGCGTTCATCTTCGCTGCCCATTCTCCACAAAGCGGTTCCTGCGGCGCCATATTCATCTGCAAAGCGCAGGGTATTGAAATTGGTGGCGGCATCTGTAAAATAAACACTATGTTTTACGCTGTCGGCATCGGTGTACGTAAAATAATTGTTGTAATTATCATTATCAAAATGAATAACGGCATTGTATTGTTTTGCGGTTGCAAGCGCCTGCTGAAAGGTGATGGTTTTGCCTTCACTTCCTGCAGGCCAGTCGTAACCATAACCGGCAATGCTTAAGATGATTTTTTGTGAAGGCACATTCTTCGCAGTTATATCAAGCATTTTTTCAATCCATTGCTGGCTGCTTACCGGGCCCGGCACGCTGGTAGTATAATGCTCATCGTATGCCATCAGGAAAAGATAATCGTTCGCTGCAGCCAGTTCCTTCACATTATAATCGGTATTATCCGGCATAATATCCTGTGTTACCAAAAAACCGCGGCTGTGCAGCGCATTGTATAATTTTTTCTGAAAAGCAATCAATGGCTCATCAGAATTTTCCTTCATCTCTTCAAAATCTATGTTGATGCCCTGTAAATGGTATTGCTGTAAATATTTTAAGATGTCTGCAATAAGCCGGTCTTGTTTTTCTTCATCGTGAAGAATACGGTGTAATATGTTACCGTCAAAGTCGCCGTCTTCTGTTTTAATATTGATATTATTGATAAGCGGGATAATGGTTATGTGGTTTTTCTGCATCAGTTGTAAAGCGACCGTATCAATTTGCGGCTGTAACGTATCTGTATGCGGGTCAATAAAAAACCATTCCGGCACAACGGTGTTCAGCCGGCTTATATTTTTTTGCAGCGAATAAAAAGCCTGCGGATCCCAGTCCACATAAAAAGCTGCACGTATTTGCCGGGTATTTGGTTTTGTAATATGATTGATAAGCGAATCATTCTTTCGTTTGGCATCCAGAAACTGGGCAAAGCCTTTATATTTTTTCAGGTCGCGGCGCGATAATTCAATTGGCGTAACCGGATGCTTCAGGCGCGCTATGCTGTCTGTGGCTTCAGAAAGGATCGGCAGGGTAGGCGCCAGGCCTTTTGCCAGGGTTATGATCACAACAGGTATTGTTAACAGTATAGCCGCTATTAAAAAACGGCTTGTCCATTTAAAACTTCTCCATCGCCATTTATTTTCGGTTTGGAAGATCTGCTTCGGGCTACTCATACTATTTCTTTTAAAAAAGCCATTCATTGACTGCTGCTTTATCCATTTGTTTACCCGCCTGTTTTCAGGAAGCGGTTGTTTTTTGTGAAAGAACTCCTAAAATGCAGGTGCTTTTATTTTATTTATGGAGATATGTTAAATAGCTATAACTATTTTGCCGTCTCAAAAAATTTATCACTTAAAAATTATTTACTTATGAAATTGCTTGCATCAGCCTTGCTTGGCTGCATGATTAGCCTGGCTGCCTGTAACAGTGGCAGCTCCACATCTTCAAATACTGATTCTGCCGCTGCCGGAGATACAACCACATCTGCCGGCAGTACCGATGGCTTTAAGCTTGGCGTACAAATGTGGACGTTCCGGCTGTTTACATTTACCGAAGCGCTTGACAAGGTGGACAGCGCCGGTATAAAATATATTGAAGCTTTTTGGGGGCAAAAGCTTGGCGGCGATATGAAAGGGGAATTTGGCGCAGGCATGGATGCTGATACAAAAGCAAAGCTTAAAAAGCATTTGCAGGATAAAGGCATCCAGATTGTTGCCATGGGCGTAATTGTGCCAGATGGCAAAGCGGAATGGATAAAAGCCTTTGACCTGGCAAAAGAATTTGGCCTGAGCTATATTACCTCCGAACCAATAAAAACCCAATGGGATCTGGTGGACAGCCTTGCCGGCGCTTATGGAATTAAAGTAGCTATTCACGATCATCCGAACAATGCTAAAGAACATCACATGCATCCCTATGGCGCGCCTGATTCCGTGCTTGAAGCAGCACAAGGCCATCCTAATATTGGCGCATGTGCAGATATTGGCCACTGGGCCCGCAATGGAATTGATCCTGTTGAGGCATTGAAAAAATTGGAAGGCCACGTTTTCGGCGTGCATTTGAAAGATATTGTAAAATTCGGTGATGACCGGGCTGCAGATACCGTAGTATCAAAGGGCGCAATTGATCTCCCGGCTGTTTTTGCTGAATTAAAAAGGCAGAATTTTAATGGCATGTTATCAATTGAGCATGAATCAAACTGGGAGCATAGCCTGCCCGATGTAATATTTACAAAACAATATTTTGATGAGCAGGTAGCTAAATTGAAGTAGGCCGATTGGTTGTTTACGTTTTGCAAAGTTTCCGGGCTGGCCTGCATACCTGCATGATGTTTGCACTATTTCCCTAACAAAATAAACAACTATGGAAAAACGTGCTAAACTTGAGGCAATTGATAAAATGCTCCGCGAACTGGATGACATTAAAAATTCGCAAACATCTTTGTTAAAAAAGATTGCGCAATTAGAGGCGGAAAATATTAATGCAGGCGTAAACCTGCTTGATAAAGCACTGCCCGACGTACATGGCCATGCAGATGATACGCTGGAAACCGTTTCAAAACTGATAGACGATTTGCAGGTGCATCGCGGTGATTTTGCAAAAAAATATAACCTTGAACAGCCCGAAGAAACAACAATTTAAGGTTTGATAAAAGCTACCTAAAAGCCTGCCTCAGCGCAGGCTTTTAGTTTTATAACGATAAAATGTTATTTCGGTTAACAACTTGTTTTTTATTGTAATAATTCACGCTTACTTTTGCCATATCAAAGCGCCCTTCATTCATGAATGTATTT
The DNA here is from genome assembly GCF_047606085.1 of Parafilimonas sp. Lineage (GTDB taxonomy): Bacteria > Bacteroidota > Bacteroidia > Chitinophagales > Chitinophagaceae > Parafilimonas. Next base: position 25,491 of record NZ_JASGEX010000165.1, on the reverse strand, counting down.
ATCTATTTACTTGATACCGCAGTTACAGGCAATTCAGCAGATTATGCGCCCATTGGCATACAATTAATCTTTGCCGCAGGCTTTGTTGCCACCATGATGATAGCAACGCACCTGCTGGGGCCCAAAAGAAAAACGGCGGAGAAACTGGAGAACTTTACAAGCGGTATAGAAAGCCATGGAAATGCACGCCAGCCCTTAGCCATCAAGTATTTCCTGGTGGCTATTTTGTTTGTTTTGTTTGATGTGGAAGTGATTTTCTTTTATCCTTATGCGGTAAATTTCAAATCGCTCGGCTGGCATGGTTTTATTGAAGTGCTGTTATTCGTAGGGTTTTTTCTAACAGGCTTTATATATATAATTAAGAAAGGCGCTTTAAGGTGGGAAGATTAAGCCCCTGGCCCCTGAAGGGGGATTTAGGGATTTTGATAAATTGATTTTAAAAATTATTCCTTCCTTTTGGGGAGGTTGGGAGGATTTATGGCAAGACCGGTAAGATTTAATATACATCCTAAGCAAACATCCATTTACGATAACATAGCGTTGTCAGATATGCCGGAAGGCTCCATGGGAGAGGGGTATTTTGCAACAAACCTTGAAAAAGTTATTGGCCTGGCAAGAAAAAATTCTATCTGGCCTTTGCCTTTTGCCACAAGTTGCTGCGGTATTGAATTTATGGCGACCATGGCATCAACATACGACCTTGCACGCTTCGGTTCAGAACGTTTGGGCTTTACGCCGCGCCAGTGTGATCTGTTGATGGTAATGGGCACCATAGCAAAAAAAATGGGCCCTGTATTAAAACAGGTTTATCTTCAAATGGCAGAGCCGCGCTGGGTGTTGGCAATGGGCGCCTGCGCTGCATCGGGCGGTGTTTTCGATACCTATTCTGTATTGCAGGGTATTGACCAGATCATTCCTGTTGACGTGTATATTCCCGGTTGCCCGCCGAGGCCGGAAGCAGTGATTGACGGTGTTTTGAAAATCCAGGAACTGGTGCACAACGAAAGTTTACGCAGGAGAAATAGCGAGCACTATAAAGGTTTGCTTAATAGTTACGGTATACAATAAGCCCTCACCCCCTAAAGGGGGGTAAGGCTAAAAATTAAAAATAAGAGTTGAATTTATTAACCGCATTAAGTCCCTTTAGGGATTTAGGGCAAAACTCCCTTCAGGGCCGGGGCATTATGGGTTTAACTTACGATAGAATCAAAGAAAAGCTTACTGAAAAATTTGGCGATCAGGTTAGCAATTTTGAAGAACCTTATGGCATGCTTTGCTTCGAGGTTCCAAAAGATATGAACCTGAAAGTAATGCAGTTTTTGTACGATGATGATGAATTAAGGTTCAGGTTTCTTACTACGTTAAACGCCATTCATTACCCGGATAATAAAGGCCGCGAGCTGGCCATTGTTTACCATTTGCACAACATGGTTGATAATGTGCGGTTGCGCTTTAAAATATATGTTGATATAAATAAGCCCGATGTATTTACGGTAACAAGATTATTTGAAGCAGCCAACTGGCTGGAACGCGAAACGTATGATTTTTATGGCGTAAATTTCATAGGCCACCCCAACCTTGTGCGCATATTGAATGTGGATGAAATGGATTATTTTCCCATGCGCAAAGAATATCCTCTGGAAGACCAGACAAGAAAAGACAAAGACGATGAAATGTTTGGCCGCGGCGGAACATTAGGTTTCGGAACAGTGAAAACTGAAGAAGATACAACCGTTGCGGAAGATGAAAAAGATGCTACCGGCGATAAAATAATTTAATGGAATTTTATTCAAAATATAAATGGTTTTTTCGGGTAATTGCAATGGCGTTTTTTTTATACGAGTTCGTTATAGTTGGTATATATAGGTTCTGTGTTGTTTGATTTCGTTTGTGATTTTTAGTGTCGACAGGCGCTATGAAATGCAACAAGAAAGAATAAAATCCTCAAAAAGAAAAAAGAAGTTCAATCAAGTTCAAACTGGCGAATTATAAAATGCAAGACGTAGTTTCTATAAAAGATAATCATATCGTTCTGCCGGATGGTTCCATAGAAAAGCAAACCACCACGCTTAACCTTGGGCCAACACACCCGGCAACACATGGTGTGTTCCAGAATATTTTGGAAATGGATGGCGAGCGTATCGTTTCTGCCAAACAAACCATCGGTTATATTCATCGTGCATTTGAAAAAATTGCAGAACGCCGGCCACTTTACCAGATTACGCCGCTTACCGACCGCATGAATTATTGCAGCAGCCCTATCAATAATATTGGCTGGCATACCACCTGCGAAAAGCTGTTGAAGATACAAACGCCCAAGCGTGTGGATTATCTCCGTGTCATCATAATGGAACTGGCAAGGATTGCAGATCATCTTATCTGTAATTCAGTAGTGGGTGTAGATGCCGGCGCTTTTACCGGCTTTTTATATGTAATGCAATACCGTGAACTGATTTATGAAATCTATGAATCTGTTTGCGGCTCCCGTTTAACTACCAACATCGGCCGCATTGGCGGTTTTGAAAGAAACTTTACCAATGTAACCTGGGAAAAACTGGAAAGATTTTTAAAGGAATATCCAAAAGCGTTAAAAGAGCTTGATGACCTGTTGGTTCGTAACCGCATATTCATGGAACGTACTATCGGCGCCGGGCCTATCAGCGCAGAGCGTGCATTGAATTATGGTTTTACCGGGCCTAATTTACGGGCCGCCGGTGTTGATTATGATGTGCGTGTACATTCACCTTATTGCAGCTACCAGGATTTTGAATTTAAGGTTCCTGTTGGCAGCACCGGTGATTGTTATGACCGTTTTTTGGTACGCGACCAGGAGATGTGGCAGTCTTTAAAGATCATAGAACAGGCTTATCAGAAAATACAGGAATTTAAAGGCGAAGAAGCCGAAGTATATCACGCAGATGTTCCCGAATATTATCTTCCTGAAAAAAAGGATGTATATACAAAAATGGAAGCGCTGATATGGCATTTCAAAATCATTATGGGTGAAATTGATATGCCGGTTGGCGAAGTATATCATTGTGTGGAAGGCGGCAACGGCGAGCTTGGTTTTTATTTGATAAGCGATGGCGGCAGAACACCCTACCGTTTGCATTTTCGCAGGCCCTGTTTTATTTATTACCAGGCGTATGAAGAACTGGTGAAAGGGGCCATGCTGAGCGATGCAGTTATAACCATGAGCAGCCTGAATTTAATAGCAGGCGAAATGGATAGTTAATGGAAAAAGAAAGAAAGATAAAACCTGTCGTAAGGAAGTTTTCTTCTTTTAATGAAGCGGAAGAAGCAGAGGATGAATATTGGGCAAAAATTACCATGGAGGAACGGTTAAATGCATTAATTGAGTTAAGAAAAATATTTATCAATAATTCTGACGTTGATACAAGGATAGAAAAAATTGTAACCAAGCGCAGTATATATGAAGAAGCTGATTAACCTGGAAAAAGATTTTCTTGATTTCATCAGCCTGTGCAATCATTACAATGTAAAGTATCTTGTTATTGGAGGATATGCTGTGGGAGCTCATGGTTATCCAAGGCTAACAAAAGATTTAGACATTAGTATTCAAATTAGTGAAGGCAATGCAGAAAAGATTATACAGGTGATAAATGATTTTGGGTTAGGTTCATTGAAATTGACAAAAGAAGATTTTATGAAAGTAAATTTCATAACACAACTGGGGTATGAGCCGGTACGAATTGATATTTTAAATGATTTAGCCGCTGTATCCTTTGATGATGCATGGAAAAACAGAAAGGTGATTAACATGGTTAACATACCAGTTAATTTTATCGGATTGGATGAGTTGCTGATAGTAAAAGAAAAAGCAGGGAGAAAGCAGGATATTGCAGATGTTGACAAATTAAAAAAAAGAAATAAGAAAAATAAATGATCCGGTTTTCAGAAGAGAAATTAAAAAAAGTAAATGAGCTGGTAAGCCATTATCCTGAAGGCAAACAAAAAAGTGCCTTGTTGCCTTTATTGCATATAGCGCAGGAAGAATTTGGCAACTGGCTTGATGTGCCTGTGATGGATTATGTGGCTGAACTTTTACATATTGAACCGATTGAAGTATATGAAGTGGCAACATTCTACAGCATGTACAATTTAAAGCCTGTTGGCAGGTATATGTTTGAGGTATGTCAGACCGGACCCTGCATGTTAAGAGGCAGCGATGATATTATTGCATATATTGAGGAAAAACTTGGCATTAAGCCCGGCGAAACAACGCCTGATGGCATATTTACTTTAAAAACCGTTGAATGTTTGGGCGCCTGCGGTTATGCGCCCATGATGCAGTTAGGCAAACATTACCGCGAACATTTAACCAAGGAAAAAGTTGACCGGTTAATAGAAGAATGCAGAACCAAAGCAAATAATCTTAATTGATGAAAAAACCCTGCTTTATATTATCAGCAAGCTTATTGGCAGCCTGTGGTTCCGGTTCAGACCAGGTTGCTGCAGGCGGCAGCGCTTTTAAAACTGAAGTGCCAAAAGAGTTAATGACAAATGCAGAAGAATATACAGGCTCATTACCTTGTGCAGATTGTGAAGGCATTGATGTTTCGCTTCAGCTAAATAAAAATGGCAACAGTTATATAATGACTTCTGTATATAGAGGCAGCAGGGTTGACAGCAGTAATAATACTTTTAAAGACACAGGAACCTGGAATATACACGGCGCTGATACATTGTATTTAACAAGTGAAGGCAATTCGGTAAAATATATAAAATCAGATACTGCCCTTATACAGTTAGATGGCAGCGGCAACAGGATAACCGGGCCGCTGGCTGATAAATTTATTCTTCATAAAAAATAGACTATGGGCATTACATACGCAACGCTTAAAGTTAAAGAGTCAAGAAAATCGCCCTTGGAGAAAAAGGTTGATTTTATGATTGACAGTGGCGCTGTGTATAGTCTTGCGCCTGGTGAAATTTTAGATGCATTAGGCATCGAGCCTTATAAAACAGTAGAGTTTGCTTTAGCTGATGGCACAAAAATTTCCCGCAGGGTTGGGGATGCTTACTTTGAATATAATAACGAAGATGGCTCTGCACCTGTTATTTACGGGGAAAAGGGGGATACTGTTTTGCTTGGCGCAACAACGCTCGAAGCTTTGGGCCTGGTTCTTAATCCGTTTTCAAGAACATTGCATCCTATGCAGATGTTTCTGGCAGGAATAAATAGTGAATGTTAACCTAAAAAATAAATGATTAAACTATATGTTTAAAACAATTCCATTGCTTAAAACTGCAAAACCTCTTGAATATTACAAATTATTTGTGGAGTTTGAGGACGGGGTAAGTGGTGTTATTGACTTAAGCCGTTGGAAAGAAAAAAAGGCATTCTCATTTTGGAATGAAGAAGCAAATTTTAAATCATTTAAAATAACAAACGATAAAAAGATTGAGTGGAATGATAAAATGGATATGGATCCCGATGCTTTCTATTTAAAATTGATTGGAAAAGCATTTGAAGAATATGCCGGTAATCAGCAGCTTTTATGGAATCATCATTAGAATGTACTTCGGTGACCATGTGCCACCGCATTTTCATGCAAGCTATGCTGAGCTTCTGCACAGATTTCAATAGTAAATCTGGGAATAATTCAGGGCTATCTTCCGCCAAAGGCGTTTTCTCTGGTTGTTGAATGGGCAAGTATCCATCAACAGGAACTAATAAAGAACTGGGAAAACTTAAGTGAAAATGGCACTGGAACTTTTAAAAAAATTGAACCGCTTAAATAAATAAAAATTGCAGAAACTTTTATTAGAAAAAGATCATGTTGAAGGCATCCGGTATTATGAAACCTACCGGAGGGAAGGTGGTTACAGGAGCGTGGAAAAAGCGCTTAAAATGTCGCCCGCCGATATTGTTGAAGAAGTAAAAAAAAGCGGCCTGCGTGGCCGTGGCGGTGCAGGTTTCCCAACCGGCATGAAATGGAGCTTTATTGCAAAACCGGAAGGCGTACCACGTCATTTGGTTTGCAATGCAGATGAAAGCGAACCGGGCACTTTTAAAGACAGGTATTTGATGGAGTTTATTCCGCATTTGCTGATCGAAGGATTGATCGTCTCGTCTTATGCATTAGGCTCAAACACAACTTATATATACATCCGCGGCGAATATGCATGGATTGTTGATATTCTTGAGCAAGCCATTGCCGAAGCAAAGCGTAATGGCTGGCTGGGTAAGAATATTTTAGGCAGCGGCTTCGATTGTGAGATATATGTACAGCGGGGCGCCGGCGCTTATATCTGCGGTGAAGAAACGGCATTAATAGAAAGCCTTGAAGGAAAGCGGGGCAACCCGAGAATTAAGCCGCCATTTCCGGCCGTAAAAGGCGTTTGGGAAAGGCCAACGGTTGTAAATAATGTTGAAACATTGGCGGCTATAGTTCCTATCATAAATATGGGCGGCGAGGAATATGCAAAGATTGGGGTGGGCCGTTCAACCGGCACAAAATTAATTTCAGCGTGCGGCAACATTAATAAGCCGGGTGTATATGAAATTGATATGACCGTATCCGTTGAGGAATTTATTTTCAGCGATGAATACTGCGGCGGTATTCCCAATGGCAAAAGACTGAAAGCCTGCATACCGGGCGGCTCATCTGTTCCAATTCTGCCAACCAATTTATTATTGAAAACTGCCAAAGGCGAAACCCGTTATATGAACTATGAAAGCCTGTCAGACGGTGGTTTTGCAACCGGCTCTATGATGGGCAGCGGTGGTTTTATTGTGTTTGATGAAGACCAGTGCGTGGTGCGCCATACTTATACACTGGCAAGGTTTTACCGCCATGAAAGTTGCGGGCAATGTTCCCCCTGCCGCGAAGGCACGGGCTGGATGGAAAAGATATTGAAGAATATAGAATACGGCAATGGCAAGATGAGTGATATTGATTTATTGTGGGATATTCAGAGCAGGATAGAAGGCAATACGATTTGCCCGTTGGGCGATGCCGCCGCATGGCCGGTTGCTGCCGCTATCAGGCATTTCAGGGATGAGTTTGAATGGCATGTGCTGAACCCTGATGAATGCCAGCAACATAATTACGGACTTGCACATTATGCAGATGAGTTAGCGGTAACAGCATAATACGTTTCACGCAACGAAGCAAAGAGAGCAGAGATTGCCACGTTGATGTTGTTTGCGATAAAAAAAACGTAGCGTTCGTTGTTTTCGTAGCTAACGTTGCGTGAGGGTGAAAATGGAAAAAAGAGAAAATGAACTGGCTAAGCTAACGCTGGATGTTTGTTTCAGAATACATCGGTTGTATGGGCCGGGGCTATTTGAAAGTGTATATGAAGAAATATTTTGCTATGAATTTGAAAAGGAAAAAATTCCTTTTATGCGGCAAAAAGCTATTCCTTTGATTCATGAAACAATTAAATTAGAAGCAGGTTTCAGAGCGGATGTGATTATTGAAAATAAATTATTAATTGAATTTAAGAGCATTGAACAATTAGCAGAGATTCATTATAAACAGGTTCAAACTTATTTAAAGCTTACAAGCATAAAGCTGGGATTATTAATAAACTTTAATACGGTTTACCTGAAAGATGGAATTCACAGAATAGCAAATGGATTATAAATTATCGTTGCGTTCGTAGCTTATCGTTGTATCGTTGCGTGAAAATAATATGAGTGATCAACTTTTTAAAGTAACAATTGACAACATTACCATTGAAGTGGATCCGGGCACAACTATCCTGAATGCTGCCCGCAAAATTGGTGGTGATGTAGCGCCGCCGGCTATGTGCTACTATTCAAAGTTGCAGAACAGTGGCGGCAAATGCAGAACCTGTTTGGTGGAAGTAAGCAAAGGTTCGGAGAAAGACCCGCGCCCAATGCCAAAGCTCGTTGCCAGTTGCAGAACAACCGTGATGGATGGCATGGAAGTAAAAAACATTACTTCACAGCGTGTAATTGATGCGAGGGCTGGCGTGGTGGAAATGTTACTAATCAATCACCCGCTGGATTGCCCTGTATGCGACCAGGCCGGTGAATGTGATTTGCAGAACCTGAGCTTCGATCATGGCAAAGAAAAAACCCGTTACGAATTCAAGCGCAGAACGTTTGAGAAACATACTTTAGGCAATCATATCCAGTTGCACATGACGCGCTGCATTCTTTGCTACCGTTGTGTGTTTACGGCAGACCAGCTTACCAATAAAAGAGAACATGGCGTGCTGGACCGCGGCGATCATGCGCAGATTTCAACTTACATCGAACAAAACCTGGACAATGATTTCATCGGCAATGTGATTGATGTTTGCCCGGTTGGCGCTTTAACGGACAGGACCTTCCGTTTTAAAAACCGCGTATGGTTTACCAAGCCTGTTGATGCGCACCGTAACTGTTCCAAATGTTGTGGTGAAGTAAGGTTATGGATGCGTGGCGATGAAGTATTTCGTGTTACGGCACGTAAAGATCAATGGGGTGAAGTGGCAACTGCTTCTGATGGTAAAACTGGCTGGATTTGTGATGAATGCCGTTTCGAAAAAAAGAAAACAAGCGATTGGGTGATTGAAGGTGCAACTAAAGTGAACCGCCAGTCTGTTATTGCCCAGAATAAATATGTTGGTTTGGAAAAACCGCCTGAATTTTTACGGGAAGTTATGGATGGCGCAAAGCCCAGGTATATGCTGGATATTCATACGGTAAGTGAAGTGAACGAACCTGAGATACATTTAGATGCAATTCCGGGGCCCGCACACAGCGAAGATTTTGCAATGGCTGATAAAGAGCATAAGGAAGATGTGAAAAAACTGGAAGAAAAAAGCAGGTAATGATCCTTACAAAAGAGCAGATACAAAATGTTATATCAGATTTTTTTGCAGATAAACCTGTAAACAAAGTTTGGTTGTTTGGCTCCTACGCCCGTGGCGATGCAGATGAAAAAAGTGATGTGGATGTGTTGATTGATATTGATAAAAATGCGAAGGTTGCCTGGGAATATTACGGATGGTTCAATGATTTGTCGCAACTGTTCAATAAGAAAGTTGATATTGTTAGCCATGGCTGGGAAAACAAGCATATCAAGCCATACATTGATAAAGATAAAATAGTGATTTATGAAAAGTAATCTTGGTGATAAAGCAAGATTGCTTCATATAAAAGATTCAATTGATGAAATACAAAATGCAATTGGCAATAAAAGTTTTGATGAATTTGTAAATAATCATGTACTTAGAATTGCAATTGTTAAATGGCTTGAAATAATTGGAGAAGCATCAAATAATATTTCCGGAGAAACTATATCTAAAGCACAAAATATAGAATGGAAAAATATTATTGGTATGCGCAATTTTGTGGTTCATGAATATTTTGGGATCAACTACGATATTATCTGGAAAACTGTACATTCTGAACTTGGAGATCTTAAAAAAACTGTTGAAATAGTAATAAAAGATTTTGAATGATTCATTTACTTACCATAGACTGGCTTCTTTTACTGGAAAAGCTTATTCTCATTGTAATTGTTGTAATGGCTTCTTTGGTAATAGCCATGTACGAAACCTACGCCGAAAGGAAAATTGCAGCCTTCATGCAGGACAGGATTGGCCCTAACCGCGCCGGCCCGTTTGGATTATTGCAGCCATTGGCAGATGGCGGTAAACTGTTTTTTAAAGAAGAAATCATTCCCAGCCATTCCAATAAACTTTTATTTATCCTTGGCCCTTCGCTGGCCATGCTTACAGCTATGATCACCTCTGCTGTTATACCCTGGAGCGGCGATATAAATTTGTTTGGCAGGACCGTATCATTACAAATAGCCGATATAAACATTGGTATCCTGTATGTTTTTGCCGTGGTTAGCCTGGGTGTGTATGGAATAATGATTGGCGGCTGGTCATCCAACAACAAATTTTCTTTGCTGGCTGCTTTGCGTGGCGCCAGCCAGGTAATAAGCTATGAACTGGCAATGGGGCTTTCTTTAATCGCCGTGCTAATGATGACCGGCACATTAAGCCTTAAAGCCATTGTGGAACAGCAGATGGCGTCGCACTGGAATGTGCTGTACCAGCCTTTGGCTTTCATTATTTTCTTTACCTGTGCATTGGCTGAATGCAACAGAACGCCTTTTGATTTGCCCGAAGCAGAAAGTGAACTGAACATGGGCTATCACCAGGAATATTCTTCTATGAAGCTCGGGTTTTATCTCTTTGCCGAATATGTAAATATGTTTATCAGCAGCGCGATTGTAGCTACCATATTTTTTGGAGGGTATGATATACCATTTTTTGATGAAGCGGCGCATACCGGTTGGGGCAACTGGCTGGCGCTTGCAGGGTTGATTTGCTTCATGCTGAAGATTGGCTTTTTTATATTCCTGTTTATGTGGATCAGGTGGACAGTGCCAAGGTTTCGCTACGACCAGTTGATGGACCTTGGCTGGAAAAAATTAATTCCATTGGCATTGGCAAATATGCTTATAACCGGAGCTGTTATTTTATGGTTGCACAAGTAAAAAAAGTGAATATTTTTTTAGATAAATCGCTGCCAAAAAGAACACAGGTTCTGTTGCAAATCCTGCGCGTCGTGCTGATTATATTGATTTTTGGCGGGTTCTTTTTAGCATCACTATACCCGGCAATGCAGGATATAGTGGTATATATAAGTATTGGATTGCTGGTAATTTTTCCTGTGGTTAAAATGATAGCTGAACGAAGAAAAAGAAAGTTAATAGCGCAGCATGAGAAAGCTGAATAGCATATCAGCTGCACAAGGGAGTGATCCGCCGCGGCGGAATGCCGTGAAATGCTGAAGCTGGTAAACAAAAAATAAATTCAAAAATTAAAAAGGTTTTATTGATAAAGGTTGTGTTTTGGGTTTTGAATTTTTACTTTTGAACTTTTAGAAATGACAACATTAACTGATAGAGCAAAACCGGTAAACCGTAAGCCAATGACTTTCCTGGAAAGTATTTACTTATGGAATATTTTTCTCGGGATGATTATTACGATAAAACATTTTTTCAGGAAAAAAGCAACAGTTCAATACCCTGAACAAACACGCCCTTACAGCCCTGTATTTCGTGGTGTGCAAATATTAAACCGTGATGAGGAGGGAAGGGAAAGGTGCACCGCCTGCGGTTTGTGTGCATTGGCCTGCCCCGCAGAAGCCATTACAATGGAAGCGGCAGAACGCATGCCCGGCGAAGATCATTTATACCGTGAAGAGAAATATGCCGCCAAATATGAGATAAATATGCTGCGTTGCATTTTTTGCGGTTTTTGCGAAGAAGCCTGTCCTAAAGATGCGATCTATTTATCAGAAACACATGCGCCGCCGGCATATAACCGTAAAAATTTTATTTATAATAAAAAAGATTTATTGATTCCTGATCCCATAACACAGCCTGAGGAATATGCACAGGCAAAAGGTTTAAGGGAAATCAGCAAAAAGAATAAATAAGCTAATGACTGCTACAGAAATATTATTCTGGATTTTAAGTGCGCTTGCTTTGTTCAGTGCATTAATGGTATTGATAAGCAGGAACCCTGTGCACAGCGTGCTTTGGCTTATTGTGGTTTTCTTTTCCATAAGCGGGCATTATATCCTGCTGAATGCGCAGTTTCTCGCTATTGTGAATTTAATTGTATATGCCGGCGCTATAATGGTGCTATTCTTATTCGTGATTATGCTCATGAACCTGAATGCCGGCACAGAACCTCAGAAAAATTCATTGGTAAAACTGGCAGGTGTGGTTGCAGGCTGCCTTTTATTAACGGTGTTTGTATCCGCCGTGCGGTCTGCCCAGGAAATAAAGGCCAGCCAGGTTTTAATGAACACAGGCGATATAGGCCTTATTCAAAACCTGGGAAAGGTTTTGTTTACAGACTATGCAGTGCCTTTTGAACTAAGCAGTATTTTGTTTTTAAGCGCCATGATAGGCGCCGTGGTTATAGGGAAGAAAGAGTAAAGCCCCCATCCCCTAAAGGGGAGCAAGGGAAAATTCACTAATTAAAAAGGTCCCTTTAGGGATTTAGGGCATGCCGATTCAATATTATATAATTTTAGCAGCAGCGCTTTTTTGTATTGGCGTAACCGGCGTATTGATCCGGCGGAATGCCATTATTATTTTTATGTGCATTGAATTAATGCTTAACTCGGTAAATCTTTTGCTGGTAGCATTTTCAAAAATGCATTTTGCATTAAGCAGTGTTCATACTAAAACCAAAGGCGCGCCTGTGGCTGTTACTACAGGCACAGACGCACAGTTATTCGTATTTTTTATAATGGTAGTTGCCGCGGCAGAAGTGAGCGTTGGACTGGCGATTATAGTAATGATGTACAGGAATGTGCATTCAACCGATGTGAATTTTTTAAACAGGCTGAAGAATTAGAAACCCCAGCCTTAAAAGGGGGTGGGCAGGTTGTTGAATTGAAAACAAACTTTAAATTTATTAGAATATTAAACTCCCCTTCAGGGGATGAGGGCTTGACTTTATATGGCTTACTTAGTTCCGCTTTTTCCTTTAATAGGTTTTTTGCTTAACGGCGTTTTCAGGAACACGTTATCCAAAAGCCTTGTTGGTATTATTGGTTGTGGGGCCGTGCTTGCTTCATTTATAGTAAGTGTGATTTTATTTTTAGATGTAAGGGCAGGCGGCGCTCTTGCTGTTCAGCCGCTCTATCCGTTTATTCATGTTGCAGATTTTAAAATTGATTTTGCTTTCCAGGTTGATCAGCTATCATCTCTTTTCCTCTTAATCATTACCGGTGTTGGCTTTCTCATTCATGTATATTCCACATCGTATATGCATGATGAGACCAACGATCATTTTGCAAGGTATTTTGCTTATCTCAACCTGTTCGTGTTCTCTATGCTTTTATTGGTGCTGGGCGCCAATTATGTTATCATGTTTATTGGATGGGAAGGCGTTGGCCTTTGTTCTTATTTGCTGATAGGGTATTGGTTTAAGAATACAAATTACAATTATGCGGCGAAGAAAGCCTTTGTAATGAACCGCATTGGCGACCTTGGTTTTTTACTGGGTATTTTCTGGCTGCTATCAAAACTGGGAACGGCAAATTATACCGATGTTTTCGCGAATATTTCAAAGCTTACACCGGCCGATATTACAGGCATTACAGTTTTGCTGTTTGTTGGCGCAATGGGTAAAAGCGCACAGATACCTTTATACACCTGGCTGCCCGATGCCATGGCCGGCCCCACGCCGGTTTCAGCTTTAATACATGCGGCTACCATGGTTACTGCAGGTATCTATATGGTTGCCCGCAGCAACGCATTATATTCATTAAGCCCGGTAGCCGAAAACCTTGTGGCGATCATTGGTATTGCCACCGCTTTGTTTGCTGCAACAATAGCCATCAGACAAAATGATATTAAAAAAGTATTGGCTTATTCCACTGTAAGCCAGTTGGGTTATATGTTCCTGGGTCTTGGTGTTGGCGCTTATACTGGCTCTGTATTTCATGTAATGACGCATGCTTTCTTTAAAGCATTATTATTCCTTGGTGCCGGTTCTGTAATTCATGCCATACATAACCAGCAGGATATTCGTTATATGGGTGGCCTGAAGAAATATCTTCCCATAACACATATAACTTTTTTAATTGGATGCATTGCCATTGCAGGCATTCCGCCATTCAGCGGCTTCTTTTCAAAAGATGAAATTCTTGCAGCGGCCTATGCAAAGAACCCGGTTTATTGGGCGCTGGGTGTAATAGGAGCAGGAATGACGGCATTTTATATGTTCCGCTTATATGCTACCACTTTTCTTGGAGAGTTTCGCGGAACAGAAGAACAGAAGCATCATTTACACGAAAGCCCTGCGGCTATAACCATTCCATTGATCGTGCTTGCCATACTTGCTTTTGGCGGCGGCTTCTTTAATGTGCCTGCTATATTTGGCGGCGGCCAGCAACTCCACCATTATCTGTCGCCTGTATTAACAACAGAGCATGAACCTGAAATTAATCATGGTACAGAATTAATATTGATGGGTATCTCTGTTGGCGTAGCAGTATTAGCCGCTATCATCGCGCTAACAAAATATGCAAGGAAACCGGAGCTTGGCGAACCGGAAGGCTTAGGCAAAGTGCTTGCCAATAAATGGTATATTGATGAGCTATACGACGCCATTATTGTAAACCCCTTGCTTGCACTTGGCGGGTTCTTTAAAAATGTTATTGAAAAATCAGGTATTGATGGGTTTGTAAATGGTGTGGGCATTTTCATTCAGTATTCATCAAGAAGATTACGGCTGGTGCAGAATGGTAAAGTGGGCACGTATATTCTTTTAATGATCTTTTCTATTTTAATATTGTGGCTGGCGTTTTGGTATCAGACAACAATAACCGGCTTTTTTCAAAAAATATTTTAGGTTAACATGATCGCTTTATTACTCATACTTATCCCGGTTATTGGCGGCTTAATAAGTTTGTTTATTAAGAATGAAAATACGGCTAAAGCATTCTCTTTAATTGTTTCATTGATTGTGTTCGCCTTTGCATTAAGCGGCATTTGTGCAACGCAGGCTGATCTTTTGCATTACGATGCGTCCTGGATACCCGATCTCGGAAGCAGGATAACTTTGGGACTTGACGGGTTAAGCAAAATATTATCATTGCTTACGGCCATTTCAATGCCGGTTATTTTGATAGCTGTTTATAAAGACCATTATCCAAACGCCGGCAAATTTTTTGGCCTTATGCTTTTATGCCAGGCCGGTATGCTGGGTGTATTTCTTTCCATGGATGCCCTGCTCTTCTATTTCTTCTGGGAACTGGCTTTAATACCGGCTTATTTTATTTGTTCAATATGGGGCGGTGAAAAACGCATCCAGGTTACTTTCAAATTCTTTATTTATACATTCGTTGGCTCGCTGCTGATGCTGGTTTCCATTCTTTTTGTTTACTTCCATACACCAGATCATTCTTTTGCGTTGAAATCATTTTATCACGCTAATTTAACTGCCACACAAACGCAGTGGATGTTCTGGCTGTTCTTTATTGCCCTGGCCATCAAGATGCCGGTTTTCCCATTCCATACCTGGCAGCCCGATACGTATGAACAATCGCCCACGGCATTTACCATGGTGCTGAGCGGCGTAATGGTAAAAATGGGCTTGTTTGCCGTGATTCGGTGGTTGCTGCCGGTGTTTCCGCAGGCTTCATCATTCAACAGTTCAATTATTATTATCCTGTCTGTTACGGGCATATTATATGCATCGCTTATTGCCATAAAGCAGGATGATATGAAGCGCCTGATTGCTTATTCATCCATTGCTCATATTGGTTTAATGTGCGCTGCGTTATTTGCCAAACAGCAATCGGGCATGCAGGGCGCGGTGATACAAATGTTTAATCATGGTGTAAATATTATAGGATTATGGATAGTGGCTGATGTGATAGAGAAACAATTGGGCACAAGAAAATTCAGCGAGCTTGGCGGGCTTGCACAAAAAGCGCCCACGCTTGCTATATTGTTTGTAGTGATGTGTCTGGCAAATGTGGCATTGCCACTAACCAATGCATTTGCAGGCGAGTTTCTTATGTTCAACGGCTTGTTCAGGTACAATCCCGTAATGGCAGGCGTGGCAGGCATAAGCATCATACTGGCGGCTGTATATACGCTCAGCATGATCCGGAAAATTTTTTATGGCAATACAGTTGCGTTAACAGAACAGGCGCACGACAGCAGCTTTAATGTAAATGCAGCATTGGCGATATTGGCAGCTTTGGTGTTTGTCTTCGGGTTTTACCCGCAGCCGATCATTAATCTTACCAATACGGTTACGGTTTTTATAACTAAATAGAATTCTTAAAATTAAATTCCTCTTTAGAAGGATAGGGCATGAACGCAATTATATTTTCAGCAGGCTGGGGCATAATAATGATGTTTTGCAGTTTTCTTGTTAAGAATAAATCAGCTTACAGGCATATTGCAGCCATTGGTTTGCTTTTGTTGCTTGCAGTAAATGTTATGAATACTTATGGGATTAATATTTTTCATATTGATTCCGGAAAAATGCTTGTTTATACCCGTTTTGGCCTTGTATTTAATTCCATTGCCATAGCTTCTGCATTGATCTATGTATTGCTTACCGGAAAAGATATTGAACGTTTAGGCAAACATGGCGCTGAATATTTCACGCTGATATTTTTTGTGCTTTGCGGCGTTAGCTTGCTTTCCGCTTACAATAACCTGCTGATGTTGTTTCTTGGCATAGAAATTCTTACCATACCCCTGTATGTTCTTACAGGCAGTGATAAACACAATTTGAAAAGCAATGAAGCTGCCCTGAAATATTTTTTAATGGGCAGTTTTTCAACGGGCTTAATGCTGATGGGCATTGCACTGATGTATGGCGGCACCGGCACATTTTTGCTTGAATCACCCGAAGGCCGCCCGCAGCCAAACCTTTATCATGGCGTTTCCTTTCTTGAAATAATCGGCTTGCTGTTTCTTTTGGTCTCCTTATGTTTTAAAGTATCTGCAGCGCCTTTTCATTTCTGGACGCCCGATGTATATGATGGCGCTCCGGGCGTATTCACTTCGTTTATGGCAACCATTGTAAAAGTAGCGGGCTTTGTTGCTTTCTTAAAATTATGTTATGTGCGCATGGTGGCCACATCCAATGCCATAGACTGGAAACTGATATTCGCCATCATTATAGTGCTCACATTATTATTTGGCAATATAACCGCCGTATTCCAGCAAAGCGTTAAACGCATGCTGGCTTACTCAAGCATTGCACAAGCCGGGTTTATGCTGTTTGCATTGTTCAGCCTGAATGAATATGCCGGCAAAGGCTTATTGCTTTACGCTGCTGCATACTGTTTGGCAACCATTGGCATTTTCTCTGTTTTGGTGAAAATGAAAGATGTAACATTTGAAGGATATAACGGGCTCGGTAAAACACAGCCGGTGCTTGCTGCCGCCAATACCATTTTCCTGCTTTCCCTGGCTGGTATTCCCTTAACTGCAGGTTTTTTTGCAAAGTACTATATGCTGGCTTCAGTAATTAAAACAGGCGCTTATACATGGCTGGTTGTGCTGGGCGTATTATTTGCCGCTGTAAGCGTATATTATTATTTCCGTGTTATACAGGCCATGTATTTCAAAGACGGGGAGCCTCAAACCGAAAACATCACTGCAGGCTTTAAACTGGGCCTGATTGTTCTTGCTGCCATTATTATTATTATCGGAGCTTTTCCCCAGGTTATATTTAGCTGGTTATATTTCTGATGCAAGCGTCGCCATTTCCCCCTTTTGATCTTTCTAAAAAGTGAAAAATTTATTATTCAGGTTTTAAACCCTAAATCCGCAAAGACACTTATTCTGTATAGAAAGAAATTTGTTAACTTTTTCGCAGATATTAATCGCGTACCGGGATTGTAATATTTTGCGACTAATGTTAAACTTTAAATTAAAAATGTGTTTAGCACATGAGTATGGTTTAAAAATTGATAAAAAGGATAGTTAATTTTAGCAACGCAAGATGGGCAAGAAGCTTACCGGAAAAACGAAAATGCGGCAGCGAAAACTAACAAACCTTTTAAACATCAAACTTATTTATGCCTGTGTTCCGAAAAGTACTCTTAGTTGATGATGACGCAATGGTAATTACCATTTATGAACGCCTTATAACTGTTTCAGGTTTTGCATCCGAAGTTATTGCAAAAAATAATGGCGAACAGGCCAAAGAATTTTTATTGCAAAATAAGCCTTGTTTGCCGGATATCATTTTTGTTGATTTATGCATGTCAGTAATGGACGGCCCGGAATTTATAAGATGGTTTGAAGAGTGGCAGCAGAAGGATAATATCCAGATACCTGTGTATGTGCTTTCATCCAGTATGTCTGCTTATGATTACAACCTCATTTCCAAAAGCAGGATAAGCGGTTTTATAGTAAAACCGTTAACCGCCCGTTACCTAAAAGAAATAACCGCCAAACACCTTAATAAATCACAGCATTTTCTAAAGCTTTGCTGAGAAGCTGTTTACAATTTTGAACAGCCTGAAGTGATAGCCGGCCTTAAAAACAAAATTCATTACATTACCGTTTGGCAAACCGTTAAAACGCTTTCTATGTTACTTTAACCTTGCTCTGTTCTTAAAACAGTTAATGTTTTTAATGGTCTTATTTATTACTTTCAGTTAAAAATGAAATAACCATGGCAGGAACAGTAGCTGATCAGTTGGTTGAAGTTATAGAACAGGCTGGTATTAAGCGCATTTATGCTGTAACTGGCGATAGCCTTAATGAAGTGAATGATGCTGTTCGCAGAAATGGCAACGTTCAGTGGGTGCATGTACGGCACGAAGAAACCGGTGCATTTGCTGCCGCCGCGGAAGCTGAGCTCAATGGCATAGCCTGTTGTGCAGGCAGCAGCGGGCCGGGGCATATATTCATTTAATTAATGGTTTATACGAAGCGCAGCGAAGCAATGTGCCGGTGCTTGCCATTGCTTCTACCTGTGCAAGCGATGAATTTGGAATGGGTTTTTTCCAGGAAACCAATACCATAAAACTATTTGCAGATTGCAGTGGTTATAATGAAATAGCCACTACACCAAAACAGTTCCCGCGCATGTTACAGGCAGCGTTGCAACATGCTTATAGCAGGAGCGAAGTGGCAGTATTGGGCCTGCCCGGCGATCTTACAAAAAGCGATGCCGAGGAAAGCAGTACGGCCAAATTCCTTTTAAAACAACAAACGGTTTTCCGCCCTGCAGATAATGACATAGCCGCATTAGCCGGCAAACTGAATGCAGCTTCAAAAATTACCATTTATTGCGGATGGGGCGCCGGCGAAGCGCATGACGAAGTGGTTAAACTGGCAGGCTTATTAAAAGCGCCTGTGGCTTATTCTTTCAGAGGCAAAATGGCGATACAATATAATAATCCCTATGAAATAGGCATGACAGGCTTGTTAGGCCTGCCATCAGCATTTTATGCCATGCATCATTCTGAATTATTATTGTTGCTGGGAACGGATTTTCCCTATAAACAATTTATGCCGGATGGCCTGGAAATTATACAGGTTGATAAACGCGCCGAGCGCCTTGGCCGCAAAGCAAAAGTTTCCATAGGCCTGGCTGGTAATATAAATGATACCCTGCAGGCTTTGCTGCCGCTTATTCAGCAAAAAAAGATGATAGCTTTTTGCAAAAGCAGCTTGAGAAATATGAAGATGTAAAAAAATCTTTACAAACCTATGTGAACGACAGGGGCGGAGAACATACCATTTCCCCGGAGTTTGTGGCGGCAACAATAAATGACCTCGCAAATGATGATGCTGTTTTTACAGTTGATACCGGCATGTGCTGTGTTTGGGGCGCAAGGTACCTGCACGCCACCGGCAAACGTATATTACTTGGTTCATTCAGCCATGGCTCAATGGCGAATGCTTTGCCGCAGGCTATAGGCGCTGCACTGGCAAGGCCGCATCAGCAGGTTATTGCGCTTTGCGGCGATGGTGGTTTATCAATGATGCTCGGCGACCTCGCAACGGTTGTTCAATATAAACTGCCGATAAAAATTATCGTATTCAACAATCGTTCATCAGGCATGGTAAGGCTGGAGATGCAGGTTGATGGTTTGCCCAACTGGCAAACAGATATGTACAATCCTGATTTTGCAAAGGTTGCCGAAGCCATGGGCATGAAAAACTTTACTATAGAATCCCCTGATGATGTAGAAACTGTGCTGAATACAGCATTGGGATTAAATGAGCCTGTGCTGGTGAATATTTTTACCAATCCGGATTCACTGGCCATGCCGCCAAAGATTGAATTTTCCCAGTTGAAAGGCATGGCAACATCTATGGGCAAAATGATGCTGAATGGAGATTTTAAAGAAGTGATGGATATTATTAAAAGCAATTATAAACACATAAAGGACGTGCTTTAGCATAAGTTTTGGATGCCACGGTTGGCCCGCAAGGGGGTTTGGCCGGTTTACTGCAAAAAAATTCTTTATGCAAACTTATCCGCATTAAAGCTTACAGGCGTTACAGCCTCTTCAATTATTTTACGGTGCGGCTCATACCATTCCGGCAATTTTAATGCTTCGCCTAAATGAGCTTTGTCTTCATCTATAGCAAAGCCCGGCTCAGCAGTTGCTACTTCAAACAAAACCCCGCCCGGCTCCCTGAAATAAATGGAAGTAAAATATTGCCTGTCGAGAATGGGAGAGGGGTTTAACATGCGTTGTGAAATTTTTTCACGCACCGTTTCCTGCGACTGTTTATTGGCTGTTGCAAATGCAATATGATGAACCGTACCATTGCCGCCCAGCCCGCGCAAGCTATCCGGCGCACAAATTATATCAACATAATTGCCGGGCGAATCCCGGGCGGCAAAGCGAAAACGGTTGCTTTGTTCGTCTATGAGCTTGTGGTCTAACTGTTCGGTAAGTAAAGCTGCCGTTCTTTCGTAGCCCTCTTCCCATATCTCTACATTATAAAAACCCTTTATCGAATGTTCAGCCGGGATATGCCCGTAAGTAAAACCTTTACGCACATCTGTATCATTAAACACCAGTTCAAGCCCCAGCCCGTCTTCATCTTCAAAATAAATAAAGGCTTCTTTATTAAACCGCTGTTGTGGCTGTTTAAAATGAACGTTGAATTTTTTTAGCCGCTCCTGCCAATAATTAAATGAAGATAGATGCACAGAAAAAGTTGTGGTATTCAGCATGCCCTTGCCATGACGGCCTTTGGCAATATCGCCATAAGGAAAAAAAGTAAGTATGCTGCCGGGAAGCCCTGTCTCATCGCCATAATAAAAATGATATATTTCGGGCGCATCAAAGTTTACGGTTTTCTTTACAAGCCGCAGCCCTAAAATGCCTGCATAAAAATCAATATTTTTTTGCGGGTTGCCGGCAAGCGCCGTTACGTGGTGTATCCCGGTTATTAAGCCTTCCATACAAGTAGTTTTATTGGTAAGTGTTTTTCAATATGTGCACAATAATTTTATCTATCGGCAGCGATACCGATTCTTCTGTAAGGTCATTCCATTCAATCCATCTCAATACTTCGCTCTGGCCCTGCGGGTCGGCAATCTGATGCAGCTCAAAATCAAAAACCTTTGTTTTCACCTGCAGGTTGTTCAGGCCTTCCGCCCGCACAAAATAATAAATTGAAATTATCTGGTCATTGGCATTAAATGCCGAAGGCTGAAAATAATCGGTTGTATAAATGTGATCGCCCACCGTTACGTCAAGCCCGGTTTCTTCCTTAAACTCCCGTTTCAAGCAGTCCCTTGTGCCTTCGCCCACTTCAAGCCCGCCGCCGGGAAACTTGGTAAAATAATCACCGCGTATAAATTCATCGCTCACTAAAATTCTTTTATCATCATCCAGTAAAATGCCATAAACGCGAACCGTGTATCTGCTTATTGCCATGTGTTAAAAATACAGAGATATACAAATACCAGGCAAATTTGGGCACTACCATTCTGTGACGGTTTAATATGGCCGTTCCCGTTTCTGCTAAAACCTGCGCCGCAGGCAGGCTAAAAATAATCCTGCAAATAAAATTCTTCGGAATTACAGTATAAAGAAGAATAGATATTAAGGCCGTTACTGGTAGTAACCAGTTTTCTTTTCATGTGAACAAGCGGGCTTCCTTCTTTCACTTTCAGGTATTTCGCCCGGATCTTATCAGCGCCTACCGCCCATATTTTTTGTTCACCACCTTTAATATCTATCTGGTATTTATTATGAAGTGTATTGAAAAGCGAAGCATTTTCAAGATTAACGCGCACAAAATTTTTTATGCCTGAATTAGCAAGAAAGGTTTCTTCATATACAATAGGAATGTGATCTACAGAACGCACCCTGATAAAAGATACACAGCCAGCTTTCTTTTCCTGCTCACTGAGCTCATAAAAAAAGGCACCGGGCCATTTCCCGGTAATTGGTTTCTTAATAATTATTGTTGACAGGCTTTTGTTTCCTATGGCTGCCGTAATGCCTCCGATTGACAAAATGCCAAGGCCTTTCTTGGGTTCCTGCACAATGCTTCCTTTACCATGCTGGCTTGCTATATATCCCCGTACTTTTAATTCTTTTAAAGCCTGCCGAACCGTAAGACGGGTGATATTGTAGGATGCGCACAGGTCATTTTCCGAAGGAAGCATGTCTCCCGCTTTATATTTCCCGGCATCAATGTCTTTTTTAATATCCAGGTATAACTGACGGTAAATTGGCAATTTTCTTTTCATGGTAATTGCAACAAACTTGCAGTACAAAAGAAAGAAATTTATTGAAACAAGGAAAAAATAAGAAAAGACAAACTTGTATATACAAGTTTGAAAAAAACATTTATCTTTGCCCGGCTAACGAAGCAGGAACGGGCTTGCCGGTATCCGACCGGAAAAAATCATTTAATATTTTAAGAATGAGGAATGTAAATATTGGCATAATAGGCGGTGGGCTGATGGGAAAAGAAGCGGCCAGCGCCTTTGCAAGATGGTTTGTTTTGAACGATTCGCCTGTTTATCCCCAGTTAAAAGCGGTCTGCGATTTGAACGAATCGGTTTTGTCCTGGTATGACAAGGTAGCCACCGTAACACTGAAAACCACAGACTATACGGTTTTACTGGCAGATAAAAATATTGATGTGGTCTATGCAGCAGTACCGCATCATTTACATAAAGAAGTATATACGGCGGTATTGCAATCGGGTAAAGACCTGCTGGCGGAAAAACCTTTTGGCATAAACCTGGATGCCGCAATGGCAATACAGGCAGAGGCTGGCCGCCTGGGCCGGTTTGTGCGATGCAGTTCTGAAATGCCCTTTCTGCCCGGTGCGCAGCGCGTAATACAGGAAGTGCGGTCTGGCAGGCTGGGAAAAATTATAGAAATAAAAGCCGGCTTCCTGCATTCAAGCGATATGGATCCTATGAAGCCTATTAACTGGAAACGCCAGGCAAAGTATTGCGGTGAGATCGGAGTGATGGCCGATCTGGGCATGCATGTGCTGCATGTACCATTAAGGCTTGGCTGGAAGCCGGCTGCTGTGTATGCACATCTGCAAAAGATTATTCACGAGCGGCCTGATGGAAAAGGCAACAGCGTGCCCTGCGATACCTGGAATAATGCTACGCTTCAGTGCAGGGTGACTATTGGCGGCGAAGCGGTTCCCATGCTGCTGGAAATGAAGCGCCTGGCGCCGGGGGAAACCAATACCTGGTATATTGAAGTGTTAGGTACTGAAGGCGGGGCAAGATACAGCACAAAAGACACAAAAGCTTTCTGGGCCTTTAACCGGCAAAAAGAGCAAACCTGGCAACGGGCAGACCTTGGTTTCCAGACAGCATTCCCGGTTATTACGAGCGGTATTTTTGAAGCAGGGTTCACCGATTGTTTTATGCAGATGCTGGCTGCTTATATAGCGGAACGGGAGGGAGCGCTTCAGGATCGTTTTGGATGTGTTACGCCCGCCGAAGCAGTAGATAGTCACAAGGTGTTTGCTGCAGCCCTTCAATCGCATCTTACACAATCGGTAGTTGAAGTGTTGTAAACAGGCGTTAAGCTATAATGTTACTATATGAAAAGATCTGAAATGAACAGGGCAATAGCCTCCGCTAAAAACTTTTTCGATCAATGCGGCTGGGTCTTGCCGCCTGCGCCTGAATGGGACATTACCGACTTTGGGCTTGGGGATTTTAAGACCTGCGGATTGGTATTGGTAAATCTGGCAGAGGAAGCAGAATATTGCGAAAAGATCATGTATGCAACCAGGCAGCAACGTACACCTGCACACTGCCATAAAAAGAAAAAAGAGGATATTATTTGCCGTGCAGGCAAACTGGCAATCATTCTCTGGCGGGAAGATCCGGCCGTGCAGGGCAAAGATGATCTGATTGAGGTTAAGATTAATGGACAGTTTCAAAAGCTACAATCGGGCGCTGAAATTGAACTTGCTCCCGGCGAGCGCATTACCATCCCTTCTCACCTGTGGCATGAATTTTTTCCTGTTTCGGATGAATGTATGATCGGCGAAGTCTCCACGGCAAACGATGATGTAAATGATAATTTCTTTTCCAATCCTGACATTGGAAGGTTTAGTAATGTGATAGAAGATTAAACTATCAATAACTTTTCCTGATTACTATAATGCTTGCTTATTTAGAAAAATTTTTAACGGTTTAAACCTGCCATTAAATGAATACAACACAGGAAGCGATCCTGCCTGATAAGGAAGCCGTAAATGTTGCGGGGAAAATACAATTTTCCGGCAACTATCGCGTGCCATTGTCTGCTCTTATCACGCTCTTTTTTATGTGGGGTTTTATTACCTGCATGAACGATATACTGATACCTCATTTAAAAATATTATTTCAGCTCAATTACCTGCAATCCATGTTGGTGCAGTTTTGTTTTTTCGGGGCTTATTTTACCGGCTCGCTGATATACTTCCTGGTGTCTTATTACAGGGGAGATGCAATTAATAAGATCGGGTATAAAAAAGGAATTGTTGCCGGATTATTTATTTCAGTTGCAGGCTGCCTGTTATTTTATCCCGCAACCATATTTTCTGCTTACTGGATTTTTCTCGCTGCCTTATTTATTTTGGGGCTTGGCTTTACGCTGCTGCAGATTACGGCGAATGTATATGTTGCTTTATTGGGCGCGCCGGAAGGTGCATCAAGCCGGCTTAACCTGGCACAGGCATTCAATTCTTTAGGAACAACTATGGCGCCCATCATTGGCGGCGTGCTTATTTTTGGCAGCACACATGAATCCGTTACTGCTGGATCAAGCAAACTGCCTTACCTGGTTTTTGCCGTTGTTTTTGTAGCGGCAGCGATACTGATCTGCATCATCAGGCTGCCGGTTTTTAAATCGGAAACAGCAGAAAAAAAAGGGCTTGGCGCCTGGAGCTTTCCTCAGCTGCGGCTGGGTGTATTTGGTATCTTTTGCTACGTAGGTGCAGAAGTGGCCATTGGCAGCCTTATGATCAGCCTGCTGAAGCAGGCAAACATCATGAACCTGCCGGAGCCGGCAGGCAAAAACTACCTGGCCATATATTGGGGAGGGGCAATGATCGGTCGGTTTTTGGGAGCTATCTCGTTAAACCGGCAGCTTTCAGGCGCAAAGAAAATAATGTATATGGCGCTTACAGCAGTTGCCGTTTTTGGGATTATTTTCCGTATGATTAGCCTTCCTTTTACCTCCGTTGCTTCTTTTATTATTTTTCTTATCATCAATCTCCTGGCCTTTATCGCCGGCCGTTCCGCACCGGCCCGTACCTTATTATTATTTGCGTTGATCAATATAGCGCTGGTGGCAATTTGTATGTACAGCGATGGTAAGCTGGCTATGTGGGCGATTTTAAGTGTGGGACTGTTTAACTCCATTATGTGGTCCAATATTTTTACCTTATCCATATCCGGGTTAGGTAAACATACTAACCAGGGCTCCTCGCTGCTTATTATGGCCATCCTGGGCGGCGCTTTAATTCCGTTGCTGCAGGG
>NZ_JASGEX010000164.1:0-25023 GCF_047606085.1 Parafilimonas sp. | reverse complement strand
TTCGCTTAAATCTTAATTAACGCGAGTTCGGGATAAGCTTAGATTGTTAATTCGACCTCATCCCAACCCATCTCCAAAGGAGAAGGGCAAGAAAAAAACATGATTTTTTGCATGTTTTATGAGTTTTAGGGTGTCGGAAGTCCTCTCCTTTGGAGAGGATTTAGGTGAGGTCTATCTGCAATCTTTAAACATATCGCTTATCCCGAACTCACGTTTATTAAGATTGTATGAAATCCAGATGCTGCCGCCTTCCCATTTTATGCCCTGCGACATAGCCATCATCATTACCCAGCAATTCAAATAACTGTTCCAGCTAACCGATGGCCCCCAATGAAATTTAGAGCCTGCTTTCGATGCAGGGCCGCCACCTTCTTCAACCGGAATTTGCAATGATGAAACAGGTTTGCCAATGCCGTTATAATCTGCATTGAAAGCTTTGCCGTCCCATCTTTTTGCTTTACCAACAGGGTTATCCAAATCATCCAGGCTGATTCTTGCAATGCTTATGCATTGGCCGCTCCATTCTGTTGTTGGGTTATATGTTGAAGCATCATAGCTGCCCTTATAACCGTATTCGCCATAAAACAGGTACAAATAATTGCCGCTTACAACAGCCGACGGGTCGCCCACGCCGCCTGCAAAAGTTACGGAAGTACTATGCGGTTTTAATATCATGCGGGGCTGCAGGTCTTCAATAAAAATGCCCTTGTTTTCCCAGCTTCTGCCGCCATCAGCTGACTTCATAATACCTATGCGGCAAACGGCTGCGGCAGAACCTGAATCGGTTAAACCCTGCGGCCAGTTTTTATCAATATAACCTTCGCCTGTTGCAGCATTATAGGGCAATGTTGCAGGATAGTTTTCATTCGTGCATATTTGTTTTTTCAGTTGTCTCATGGAACCTCGCTATGCACATTCCCCTGTGTGAGAAAAATTATCATGCTCGGTTTCATTGTGATAAACTGCATATAATGTTTTGCCGCTGGCATCTTTTTTATCCTGGTAAATAGTCTCAAACCAAACGGCGCCGTGCAAGCCGGCTTCGCCGGGTTTTGCATTTAAAGGCATAATCGGGTTGACGAATGCTTCGCGGTTTGCCATAAAGGCTTCGTCTGCATTTTTGCCATCGGCAAATTTCAAATCATTGGCGGCGCCCCAAACAGGGTCTTCACCGTACTTGCCGGGAAATATGCGGAAAGTATCGCCTATCCATGCTTCGGCCATATTGCAATCAACAAATGAATTGAAATAAAATTTCTCAGAGGTAAGCAGTGTCGCGGCAGGAAGCTTTTTATTTCCCTGTTGTGTGTTTGAACAGGAAGCGAGAAAAAAATTATCGCAACAGATGATGCAGTTTTTTTCATACAGCAGGTTTATGCTTATAAAGTAAACTCATATTTCTTTTAAATAATCATTTATAAGCGATAATTCAAAACCTCTTTGCTGCAAATAATCTTTTATTTTTTTCTTTTTAATGAAGATATTTTTCTCGCTTTTTAGCGTGGCTGATTTCTTATCAGCAACAGTATTGAATGTTTTGGTATAATCAGTATTTGATATTAAAGCCAGTGCTTTGCGGATGCAATAATCGCTTACGCGCTTTTGTTTTAAAGCATATTTTATTTTTTCTCTTCCCCATTGCTTTGTTCTGAAATGCCCGCCTGCATAAGCAATGGCAAAACGTTCTTCATTCAAAAAATTTTCTTCTATGAGCTGTGTGAGCAGTTGTTCCACTTCGTTTTTGTGCAGGCCGAGTGAATATAATTTATCCCGCACTTCGCTGTGGCATCGTTCCTGGTAAGCGCAGTAATGTTTGGCTTTTTGCAAAGCGGCAAGTAAAGAGTCATTCATCAAAAAGTTTGTTTGATTTTTTTTTGGTTACCAGCTAATCAAAGATACCATCTTCGTTGCGTCGCATTACCGTCATCTTCAGTGCAGGTGGCATTTTCCGTTTCCTGTTCATGCAACATTACTTATCCAAACATCTTTAAAAATCTAAGTTAGGGCGTAACCATTTTTCTGCTTCTTCCATGCTCATTTTTTTGCGTTTGGCATAATCTTCCAACTGGTCTTTGGCAATTTTGCCTAAGCCAAAATAATGGCTTTGCGGATGCGCAAAGTACCAGCCGCAAACAGAAGCAGGCGGGTTCATGGCAAGGCTTTCGGTTAATTCAATACCGATGTTTTTTGTTGCATTCAGCAAATCAAACAGCTTTATTTTTTCGGTATGATCAGGGCAGGCCGGATAGCCCGGCGCAGGCCTTATGCCATTGTATTTTTCATGAATTAATTCTTCATTGCTTAATTGCTCATCTTTATCATAACCCCAGTATTCTTTTCTTACTTTATGATGCAGGTATTCTGCAAAAGCTTCCACCATCCTGTCGGCCAGTATCTGCACCATGATCTTATTGTAATCATCATTTTCTGCAGCAAATTTTTCAATGTGCTTTTTTGCGCCATCTACAACAACGGCGAAAGCACCCATAAAGTCAGAGGCCCCTCCTAAATCCTCCCCTAAGGGGAGGACTTTGGCAACTTCGTCATTGGTTACATCCGGCAGATTATTTAGTATTTCTAATATTTTGTTTAAAACCTTTTCTGTTTCGTTTATTACTTCTTTATTTTCAAACCTTAATACTGTGTAACCATGTTCTTTTAAAATATCCGTTCTTAATTCATCATTGATTTTATTTTCTGGAACGGAATGAATATTACCATCAAGTTCAATTATAAGTTTCTTTTTCAGGCAAACAAAATCGGCAATAAACTGAAGGATTACATGTTGCCTCCTGAATTTATATTCTTCTAATTTTTTGCCTTTTAATAATTGCCATAAGCATCTTTCAGCTTCTGTTGGATTTTGCTTTTGTTGTTCAGCATAATCCTTTAATATTTTATATAATGACGGGTCTGCAGTTTGATAATGAAACCTTGAATAAGCTGGCCTTGTGCTTTGAAAGCCCTTCCCTTCGGGAAGGGTTTGGGATGGGCTTTTAGGTGGGCCTGGCTTAACAAAATCAGCCAGCGAAAAATTAAATTGCCCCGTAGCTTTTTTTGATTGCTGCCTCAAAAACTCAAGGGTTACATCACCATTTTTTGTTTGTAAAGTAACCGTATCCCGGTGGTTGCTTTGTGCCGGCCAGAAGCCAATCACACCCTTAGCCGTGAACCAATGCCCATCAATTATTTTCTCTAATAATGATTGCGCATCATTATAAAGCTTTGTTGCTTCTTTACCGAATGTTTTGTCAGTTAATACAGCCGGAAACTTTCCTGGCATTTCCCAGCCGATAAAGAATGGCCCCCAGTCAATATATGCTGCAATGGCTGCGAGGTCAAAATCATCAAACACTTTTACATCTTCGATAGCAGGTTTTGTGGGTGTATAATCATCCCAATTCAATTGCTCTTTGTGCGCAACAGCATCTTCGTAAGCAATCAGGTTTTTTTGCCCCTGCTTGTTTAAAAACTGTTGGCGCAAAGCATCGTATTCTTTTTGTGTTTGATTTAATAATTCAACCTTTTGCTGTTTGTTTAAAAGGTTGGTAACAACCGTTACGCTGCGGGATGCATCCAGCACATGAATAACGCCATTATCATACTGCGGCGCAATTTTTACAGCTGTATGCGTACGTGAAGTTGTAGCGCCTCCAATGAGTAAAGGTTGCTGCATATTACGGCGCTTCATTTCATGCGCTACATGCACCATTTCATCCAATGATGGGGTGATCAGTCCACTCAATCCAATTACATCCACTTTTTCTTTTTCAGCAGTATCTAAAATTTTATCGGCAGGCACCATTACGCCAAGATCAATCACATCGTAACCATTACAGCCCAATACAACACCCACAATATTTTTACCAATATCATGTACATCTCCTTTAACGGTTGCCATAAGAACACGAGGCGCATTGCCATTTCCAACCTGCGGATTATTCTTCTTTTCTTCTTCAATAAACGGTGTTAGATAAGCAACACTTTTTTTCATCACCCTGGCACTCTTCACAACCTGCGGCAAAAACATTTTACCACTGCCGAATAAATCGCCTACTACATTCATGCCATCCATCAGCGGGCCTTCAATTACAGTTAAAGGCCTTGGATATTTTTGCCTTGCTTCCTCGGTATCAATATCAATATAATCTGTTATGCCATTCACCAAAGCATGTTTCAATCTTTCCTCAACAGAAGTGTTGCGCCAGGCATCGTCTTTCTTTTCAACCTTGCCTTTTTGCTTAACGGTTTCTGCAAATGCAATCAGCTTTTCTGTGGCTTCGTTGTTATCATTATTGCGATTGAGAATAACATCTTCGCAAAGCTTTTTTAGTTCGGGTTCAATTTCATCATACACCACCAACTGGCCGGCATTCACAATGCCCATATCCATCCCGGCTTTAATAGCATAATAAAGAAACACGCTGTGCATGGCTTCACGCACATGATCGTTACCGCGAAATGAGAACGAAAGGTTACTTACGCCACCGCTGATTTTTGCAAGCGGCATTTTTTGTTTGATGATGCGGGTGGCTTCTATAAAATCAACGCCATAATTATTGTGTTCTTCAAGCCCGGTTGCAATGGCAAATATGTTGGGGTCGAAGATAATGTCCTGCGGGTCATAACCCAGTTTTTCAGTAAGAATGTTGTATGCACGCTCGCTAAAGCTTACACGCTTTTCCAATGTATCTGCCTGTCCATTTTCATCAAAAGCCATCACCACAACAGCTGCGCCATACATCTTGCATATTTCTGCCTGGTGCATAAATTTTTTCTCGCCTTCTTTTAATGAAATGGAATTCACAATACACTTGCCCTGCACGCATTTTAAGCCGGCTTCAATTATTTCAAATTTTGAAGAATCTATCATTACCGGAATACGGGCAATATCAGGCTCGCTTTGCATCAGGTTGAGAAAAATTGTCATTGCCTGAACGCCATCCAGCAATGCATCGTCCATGTTCACATCAATAACCTGTGCACCATTTTCAACCTGTTGCCTTGCAACACTCAGGGCTTCTTCGTATTTATTTTCACGGATAAGCCTTGCAAACTTTTTTGAACCGGTTACGTTTGTACGCTCACCAATATTTACAAAATTAGATTCGGGCCTTATGGTTAAGGGCTCTAAGCCTGCAAGCCGCATGTAAGGCTTTATAATAGTTTCACTCATTTAGTTAGATTAATGCTATTTCAACAACCGGTAATGTTCTCGGCTGAATCTTCTTTACATGTTCTGCTATTGAACGTATATGATCTGGTGTGGTGCCACAGCAGCCGCCAACAATATTTACAAATCCTTCCCTGGCCCAGTCTTCTATAAAGCAGGCTGTTTCTTCAGGCTGTTCATCATATTCGCCCATGGCATTGGGCAAGCCTGCATTGGGATAAGCAGAAACATAGCATGATGCCATTTGTGATAACTCTTCAATATGTGGCCGCATTTCTTTTGCGCCTAATGCACAGTTTAAACCTATGCTTAATGGTTTTGCATGTGCTACTGAATTATAAAATGCTTCCAGTGTTTGGCCGCTTAATGTTCTGCCGCTGGCATCTGTAATGGTACCGCTGATCATGATAGGCAGCTCATTCAGCCTATCCCGGCCTTCCCAAAGGGAAGGAGCACCTTCGCTCAATATCCCGCTTTTCGACGTGCTTCCATTTTTATAAGTCTCTTGAATAAGCTGGCCTTTGTGCTGCTGGGAAGCCCTCCCTTCGGGAGGATTTAGGTGGGCTTCCCTGAAATATTTTTTAATAGCAAATATGGCTGCCTTTGCATTGAGTGTATCGAATATGGTTTCAATTAACAGCAGGTCAGCGCCGCCGTCAACCAAACCTTTCACCTGTTCGTAATATGCATCTACGGCTTCATCGAAAGTTAAAGCTCGGTAACCGGGATTGTTCACATCAGGTGATAAGGATAATGTTTTATTCATGGGGCCAATGGCGCCGGCGGCCCATCCCAACCCTTCCCTTAGGGAAGGGTTTTCAGCTCTCCATGCTTCAATACTTTGTTTAGCAATTTTTGCGGCTTCAAAATTTATTTCATACGCTAACGATTGCATATTATAATCCGCCAGCGAAACGCGCTGTGCATTGAAGGTATTGGTTTCAATAATGTCTGCACCGGCTTCAAGGTATTCTTTGTGTATGGCCTTAATAATTTGCGGTTGTGTTAAGCAAAGCAAATCGTTATTGCCCTTTATATCGCTTGCCCAATCTTTAAACCGTTCGCCGCGGTAATCCGCTTCGGTTAATTTATAACGCTGTATCATGGTGCCCATGGCGCCATCAATTATTAAAATGCGCTGATCTAAAAGCTCTTTAATATTCATACAAGATGATTTGAAAGTGAAACTGCAGATGCCCATTGTATCAACAATACAAGTGAGTCATCCGCCACGGCGGACTGCCATTCTTTCATTGGCCGGTAACCAAAAAAATAATCTGAATGATAAACGTAGGGAAACTTGTTTGAGAAGTTTATGCGTTTATTAGTTCTGAATTTTTAAGGCCGAACAATAAACAAATCCGCCTGCGGCTGCAAAAGTAAATCAAGAAATTGTTATAAACAAAGCAATGAGATTTTGTTAAAGAATTGCAGTAAAATTTTTAACAGCCGGAGAACATGATAAAAAAATTATTTTTAGATTTTTACAGACATTATCGGCAACTAAGTAAGCACAATGCAACATGATGAGAAAATTGTTTCTTGCATTTCTTATATTGTTAATAGTTAGCGGTGTAAAAGCACAGGATTCAACAATAAGCATTTTAAAAAGTGAGGCAAGCCGCACTATTACGAAAAGTATTCCGGATACACTTAAGAAAAAATGGATAAAAGGCGGGGCATTTACCTTAAATGTTGCCCAAAGCGCATTAAAAGACTGGGCGGCGGGCGGAGAAAATTTTTCCATTGCCATGAATATGTATGCAAATGGCCATGCTTATTATAAGAAGGGGAAAGTTAGCTGGGATAATACGGTTGATATAAATATAGGCTATCTTAATACGGCCTCATTGGGCACACGTAAAAGTGATGACAGGCTTGATGTGCTTTCAAAAGCTGGCTACTCAATTGGTTCTGATTTTTCACTCAGCGGATTATTTAATTTGCGAACGCAATTTTTTGACGGATATACCTACAGCGATGATACAGCTACCTTTTCTTCAACTGCTTTTTCTCCCGGTTATGTTTTGTTTAGCCCGGGTATTGATTACAAGCCGGTAAAAAATTTATCAGTCTTTGTTTCGCCGCTTACATCCAGATGGGTTATTATGCTAAACCCAACGCTGTCGAAACTTGGATCTTATGGCGTTGACAGCGGTAAACATTTTCTTAGCCAGATAGGTGCATTCGGCACTGTTACACTAAATACGAATTTCAGTAAATCTATAACCTTTAATTCGAGGATAGATTTGTTTTCCAATTACGAGCATAACCCTTTTAATGTGGATGTTTATTTTACAAACCTGTTTACAGCAAAATTCAGCAAGCGGTTTGCCGTAACATGGAATGTAGATATGATATATGACGATGATACCCGCATATTCGGCCCGAATGAAGATGGGCCACGGCTTCAGCTAAAGTCAGTTGTAGGCATTGGTGTTGCATTGAAAGTGGGCACCTGAGCTGAGAGGGGCAGCATATTGAAACCAGTTACGGGCCGCGTTTTTTATGTGGGCTGCTCATTATCCTCTACCAGTGAAGCCGTAATTTCATTCAGCTTCTTGATTCTTTCTTTTAAACCACTTTGAATATTGTTTCTTATTGTATTAAGATTATTGGTGAGGCTTTCAATTTCTTCGGGCAATACTCCATTAAAAAATTCTTTCAGCCTTCTTGCCAGTGTAGGCGATTTGCCATTGGTTGAAATGGCCACTTTTACATCGCCTTTGGTTATAACAGAGCCAAGGTAAAAATCGCAAAGCGCAGGTTTATCGGCGGCATTCAAGAGCCTGCCTTTTTGTTTTGCATCTTTTCTTATCTGTTCAGCAAGATCAATATCGTTTACGGCTGCAATAATAAGATCGGCATCATCCAACAATTCTGCGTGATAGGAAGCCTGTACCAACTGCACATGCTTGTGTTTAAAAGCAAGTTCGCGCACTTCTTTTTTTATAAAATTTGCAACAACGGTAATATTCGCTTCGGGCGAATTACTTAAAACTGTATTCAGTTTTTCATAGCCAATTTCCCCGGCGCCAATTATAAGCACATGCAATTCTTCAAGCTTGAAGAAAACAGGAAAAAGATTGTTTTTGTTAGCGCTCATGCAAATTGTGTTAAAAAGTGAATCAGCATAACCCGGCGATGAAGAACAAACCTGTAATTGAATTGCCCTGAAAAATCAAAGCAGTGTTCCATGCGCCCGGATATGCCGCAATAAAATTTATACCAGTTGTTTTCTCATAACATAATCGCCAAAAGGTTCGTTATGGTTTTTATTGTTTGAAAAATCTTTCAGTAGCACATCAAGTGTGTTCAGTATTTCAGGCTCATCAATATTTTCTTTATACAGCTTGTTTAAACGTTTGCCAAGCGCATCGGCGCCGAGGTAAATATTATACCGGCCTGATGCGGTTCCTACAAAGCCTATTTCAGCGGCGTAAGGCCTGCCGCAACCGTTGGGGCAGCCCGTCATGCGCACATGCAATTCTTCGTTGGCTAAGTTATGTTTATCAAGCAAGCCTTCAATCTTGCCAATTAATGATGGCAGGTAACGTTGCGCCTCGGCCAACGCCAGCGGGCAGGTGTTCAAAGCCACACAGGCAATGGCATTGCGGCGAACGCGGGAAGCATTTTGTGTAACTTCTATTATGCCATGTTGCTGAAGAATGCTTTCCACTTCGGCTTTGTCTTCTGGCTTTATATCGCTTACAATAATATTCTGGTTACAGGTAAACCTGAATTGCGCTTTACCTGTTTGCGCTATTGCATAAAACGCTTTTTTAAACTGGACCTTGTCATTGTCGAGCACTCTCCCGGTTTCAACAAACGCTGTATAATACCAAAGCCCTTCATGGTTTTGGTGCCAGCCAAATTCATCGTGGCGAATGGTAAGTTCATATTTTTTCTCCGGTTTGAAAGCTATTCCGCTTCTTGTTTCCACTTCTTTCTTAAATACATCAACGCCCATGCGGTCAATGGTATATTTAAGGCGGGCAAACTTCCTGTCGCTCCTGTTGCCAAAATCCCTTTGCGTGGTAGCTATTTCATACGCTGCTTTCAGCAGGTCTTCCTTTTTTACAAAGCCCAGCATGGAAGCAAGCCTCGGGTATGTTTCCGCATTGCCATGCGTTGCGCCCATGCCGCCGCCGGCGCTCACATTAAAGCCAACAAGCCTGCCTTTTTCAACTATTGCAATAAGGCCGATATCGTTGGTAAAAACATCAACATCGTTATACGGCGGAATGGCAATGGCTATTTTAAATTTGCGCGGGAAATACCTGTCCTGGTAGAGCTCATCTTTTTCAAGTTCAGGCGATATTTTTTCTTTATCAAGCCATATTTCATAATAAGCATGTGTTTTAGGCAACAACAGCCCGCTTAATTTTCCTGCATACGAAAATATTTCCTCATATACAGCGCTGAAACGCGGGTGAGCGCTTGCCACAACATTGCGGTTTACATCGCCGCAGGCCGCAATGCTGTCCAGCTTTACGGTATCAAAATCTTTAATGGTTGGCTTTATGTTATGTTTTAAAATGCCATGCAACTGAACGGTTTGCCTGGTGGTAATTTTAATTACACCGGTTGTGTACGCATTGGTTACTTCATGCAAGGCAACCCATTGTTTTGCAGAAAGCAAACCGCCGGGCAACCGTAAACGGATCATGTATGAATACAGCCGATCCAGTTTTTTTTCAGCACGCTCATCCCTGCGATCGCGGTCGTCCTGCATGTACATGCCATGAAATTTTATAAGCAACTGGTCGTTTGTGCGTATTTGTCCTGTATGTTCATCCTGCAAACTTTCTTTTAAAGTTCCGCGTAAACCTTTGCTTTCTTTTTTTACTTTTTCTGCTATTGATTCTGCCATAAGAAGCGACCTCACCCTAAGTCCCTCTCCAAAGGAGAGGGACTTTTAACAGCGTGAGTAATTTTTTATTTGTTAATAATTTTTAAGTTCAAAGTTTCCTTTGCAAATTCAGGTTAATTAAGCCACTCCAAAATATTCGTGGGTTTGCAAGGCCTTCCCTTTGGGAAGGATTTAGGATGGGCTGCCTAATACACATCCTTTGCATACCTGCCATCGTCTTCAAGCCTGCTTAAATATGCTGTGGCTGCCTTTGTATCAATGTTTGCTTCCCTGCTTATTATTTCAATCAATGCAGCTTCAACATCTTTTGCCATAGTGCTTTTGCAGCCGCAAACATAAACGTGGGCGCCGCCTTTTATCCAGCTATATAGTTCTTTCGATTGCTGCAACATGCGGTGCTGCACATACACTTTTTCTTTCTGATCCCGTGAAAATGCTGTGTTCAATCTTGTAAGCGAACCTGTGTCGAAGAATGATAATAATTCGCTTTGATATAAAAAATCTGAAGCAAAATGCTGGTCGCCAAAGAAGAGCCAGTTTCTGCCCGGCGCACCTTCATCATCTCTGTGCGATATAAAAGAACGGAAAGGCGCAATGCCGGTACCGGGCCCGATCATAATAATATCTTTTTCCTGCTGCGGCAAACGGAAATTATCGTTGGAGTTGATATAAAAGATCACTTCATCGCCATAATTCAACCCTGCAAAATGGCTGCTGCAAAAACCATATTTCACTTTGCCATCCGCTGAAAATTTATCGCGGCCAACGGTAATATGAATTTCATTATTGCCATGCGCATACGGTGAGGAAGATATAGAATATAACCTCGGTGTTATCGGTTCAAGTATAGCAATAAAATTTTCCAATGCCACATTGCCGGTTAACGGGTAAAGCGACAGGAGGTTTATAAGGTCAAGCCTTGCTGCCGGCACTTCTGCCTGAATAAGCTTTGCATATTTATCAATAATGCGCAGCGGCAGGTATAGTATATTCAATTTGGTTTTGAAGAGGTTGAATAACGTGAAGGTTTCATTCCTGTAAATAACCTGTTGCTTCTTATCAGCATTTAACAAGCGTACTATTTCATGCACCTCTTCATCCGCATTTGGAGGGATAATGCCTAAAGAATCACCGGGCAAATAATAAATAGATTCGTTGGTGCTTATTTCAATATGCCAGGTTTCTTTTGATGAACCTCTGTCATTCAAATTAATATGTGTCCTCACCTCGCCCCTGTAAAAACGCTTGGTGTTTTTAGAAGCTTCAACAGGTTGCAAGGGCTTCGCTGCTGTTGCATTTTCAGCTGTTGGCAAATTATTCACCACGTTGCTTATCCATGCTTCTGAAACCGGGTAAAAATCAAGGTCTGATTTTTCCAAAGGCAGCAGTTGCAAAGCGCCGGCTTCTTTCAGTTTGGCATCAATGTCTTCGCCTGCCTTGCAGAATAAAGGGTAAGAGCTATCGCCCAAAGCCAGCACCGCAAATTTTAAATTGGGCAGGCTGTGCTGTTTTGCATGCAGGTAATCATAAAACTTTTTGGCAGCGGCAGGCGGCTCGCCATCGCCATGTGTGCTTGTAATTACATACAATACCGTTTCTTTTTCAAGGTTATTGGTATTGTACTGGTCAAGCGCTTTAAGCGTTACTTTATGCTGCTTGTTTTTAAGTACAGAGGCAAGCTTGGTTGCTATTTTTTTTGAATTGCCTGTTTCTGTACCATATAAAACAGAAACAACAAGTTTTTCCGTTGAAGCGGCAGCCGCTGCTTCGGCAGGCGGCGGTGCGGCTACAGCCGTTTTCTCTGATATACCCGCAAGAAACCCGCTCATCCAGATAATCTCATCCCTCGATGAATCCTGAATAAAAGTTTTAAATGATTTGAGTTTTTGTTCAGTCAACATTTTCGCTCACTTTTTCTTTGCCTTTTGCAGGCGTGGTGGTAAATGCGTTTATTTTAAGATAACCTGTTGCTGCATCAACGCTGCGAAAATAATTTCCTGTTGCAGCGCTATCAATATTATGCCAGGCAAAGGTTTTATGCAAACCAGCAACCCTGCCCATGATTACAATGGAAGGGCTTTCAAAATGCGAAGGCGCATTCAAAAACGATTGCAGTGTAAATGAATGTACGCGCTGCTTTGGCGTAGTGACCTGCTCTGCCACAATAAACGGAATGGTTGCATCTGCGCCGGCATTGAGTAATTTTTCAATAATGGAAAGCAGGTTATTGCTGCTCATGTAAAAAACAAGTGTTTCTTTAAACGCCGCCAGTTGCTTCCAGGTTTCTTTATTAATAATACCGTTATTAAAATAGGTTAGCATCTGCACGCCGCTTGCATGGTTGCGCGTCGTTAACGGCACACCGGTATATGCCGAAGCGCCGGATGCTGCTGTAATGCCCGGCACAATTTCATATTCAATATTGTGTTCAACAACGGTGAGCAACTCATCATAAACGTTTGAAAAAAATGCAATGTCGCCGCCTTTTAAACGCACCACTTTCTCATACAGGCTGGCAAACTGCACCAGCAGTTTATTAATATCAGTTTGTTTATACGATTTTTCGTTGCCGCCCTGTTTGCCCACATCAATAATAATAGCATTAGGGCTTGCATAGCGCTCAATAATTTCATCGCCGGCAAGCCTGTCGGTAATAATCACTTCGGCCTGGGCTAAAAGGTTCGCGCCTTTCACGGTAATCAAATCAGGATTACCCGGCCCGGCCCCGATAAAATAAATTTTGCCGGCGCCTGTGTTTCTTTTTTCTGTTGGTGCGTTGCTCATTTTCTTTGTTGATGGTCGTTGTAAAACAAAAAACCTTCTCTTGTGGAGAAGGCCTTATATGTTTTTTGCGTTTTTATTTATATCCGGTTATCGCAATACAATTTCCTTCCCCGAAGATATGCCCTGCATACAACAACATATTGAAGAAGGTTTAACCATTGTTTGCTTTTTTTGAGGCGGCAAATATAAAATA
The DNA here is from genome assembly GCF_047606085.1 of Parafilimonas sp. GTDB lineage: Bacteria > Bacteroidota > Bacteroidia > Chitinophagales > Chitinophagaceae > Parafilimonas. The sequence goes on along the minus strand of NZ_JASGEX010000164.1, from coordinate 12,000 downwards.
CGAATAGTAAAAAATGAATTTTTTTTAAGCATTTTTGAAAATAAAACAAATATGCAACATAGCAAATGTTTGTTAGTTGTAAGGTTGACTGGTTTAAACGTAATGAGAGAGAAGTTGATTAAGTTGAATAGTGATAAGTTGAAATGTAAGTAACAGGCCTTGAAATTTGCAATAAACCCGTGAACTTGTGAACCTGCGAACTTTTATTAAACTATACTATGCGTAACGAAAATTTACCGGAAGTCTGGCTGCGCGGGCCTTTACCTTCCATACCGTCATTATTGCAACCCGTGGCGCATGCATTGCTGCAGGCGCTGGAAGAGATCAATGCTTACCTGCTCGATTTTGATGAAACATTACTGTGGCAAAAACCGCTTGGCATAGCTTCGGTTGGTTTTCACCTGCAGCATATTGCAGGCGTTCAAAGCAGGCTTTTTACGTATGCAAAGGATGAAGTGTTAACTGAAACGCAGCTTGATTATTTAAGCAGGGAAGGTAAGGAAGACAGCACAATCACACTGGCATTTCTGCTTGAAAACCTGCACCACCAAACGGAAACATCTATTGAACAATTGAAGCAAACGGATGAGGCTGCTTTAACCGAAGTGCGGTATGTTGGCCGCAGGCAAATACCATCCACTGTTATCGGCCTGCTGGTGCATGCTGCCGAACATACCATGCGGCATACGGGGCAACTGATGATTACCATAAAAGTTTTAAGCAAGGGAAGCTTTAATCAGCCTTCAGGCAGTTATTTTTGAAGCATGCAAACTCCAATCGGTGTTTTTGATTCCGGCTTTGGCGGCTTAACTGTATTAAAGGAATTTATGAAACAGTTGCCACAATACGATTATATCTATCTGGGCGATAATGCCAGAGCGCCTTATGGCAACCGTTCGTTTGAAACCGTGTATCAATATACGTTACAATGTGTAAGCTGGCTGTTTAAACAAAACTGCCCATTAATCATACTGGCCTGCAACACTGCATCTGCAAAGGCTTTGCGCACCATTCAGCAGAATGACCTTGATAAAAAATTTCCGGGTAGAAAAGTATTGGGTGTAATAAGGCCGACAACGGAAATTATTGGCAATTATTCTGCGACAAATCATGTTGGTATAATGGCTACGAGCGGTACGGTGCAATCACAGTCTTATTTGATTGAAGCAGGTAAATTTTTCCCGGATGCAACTGTTGTTCAGCAGGCCTGCCCCATGCTCGTTCCTTTAATTGAGAACAATGAGTTTGAAAATGAAGCGGCAGATTATTTTATTCAGAAATATATCCATGAATTATTAAGCCGGGATGATAAAATTGATACCGTATTGCTGGCCTGTACGCATTATCCTTTAATAAAAAAACGAATAGAAAATTTTTTACCTGATGGTGTTCATGTGATTGCCCAGGGTGAAATAGTGGCTGCCAGCCTTGAGGATTATTTGTATCGTCACCCTGAAATTGAAATACAGATTTCTACAGGTAAAACCGTTCAATTTTATACAACAGATTCAGCAGAAGACTTTAATAATCATGCCGGCAATTTTTATGGTGAAGCTATAGCCGCCTGCCATATTGAATTATAATAACATTGCTTTACTTCTTTTCAAAAAGAAATATTTTTTAACATTATGGTTCTGAGAAGCTGTTTGAAAATTTAATTCTTTACAGAAGTTTAGCGATTTTTCGCGCGGAGCAAAGGAGTAAGCAGCGTAATGAAGCGCCTCTGCCGGCTCTGTGTTCTCCATGCGAAAAATTTTTAAACAGCTTCTAAAAAATATTAAACATGGAATACAAAGAAAGTTTTGAAAAGCTGGTGAATATAATGGATGACCTGCGCGCGCAATGCCCGTGGGATAAGAAGCAAACCATTAAAACCCTGCGCCAAATGACCATTGAAGAAACGTATGAACTGGCGGATGCTATTACAGCAGAAGACTGGAACGGCATTAAGGAAGAACTGGGCGATATTATGCTGCATATTGTTTTTTATGCCCGCATTGCAAGTGAACAAAGCCGGTTTACACTGAATGATGTGCTGAAAACAATTTGTGATAAGCTGATTGTGCGGCACCCGCATATTTATGGCAACGTAAAAGTGCATGATGAGGAAGATGTAAAAAAGAACTGGGAAAAAATAAAGCTGAAAGAAGGCAAAGCATCTGTGTTAAGCGGCGTGCCCGTTGCATTGCCTGCGGTTGTTAAGGCAGCACGCATTCAGGAAAAAGCAAAGCAGGTGGGCTTTGAATGGAAGCAAAAAGAAGACGTGTGGCTTAAGGTAGAAGAAGAAATAAAAGAATTGCAGCAGGCGGTAAATAACAATAACCCGAAAGAAGTGGAAGAAGAATTTGGTGATGTGCTTTTCAGCCTGGTTAATTATGCACGGTTTTTGAACATAGACGCCGAAAATGCATTGGAACAAACCAATAAAAAATTTATTAACCGGTTTAAAAAAATGGAAGCGGTTGCCGGCGCAGATGGTAAAAGCCTGTACAACATGAGCCTGGAAGAAATGGATGCCATCTGGAATATTGTGAAAAAAGAAAATACTGAGGCTTGATAAAAACGATTAAACATGCGGTTAATAAATATGCCTGGCTGTTTTTTGTAGCGGCCTGGGTTTATACGCTTTCATTCATTTTCACCAATTATTTTTCTTACAGTTCCTCTTCAGCAAAGGTTGCCGGTATTTTAAGTGAGTATATACAGGGCAGGGAAAATTCGTTTAAAAACATCCTGCACGATAGCGCCACTATTGCCGCTATCACAAGCGACAGGCCTTCCTCCATTAAAGAACAGCTTATCAGCGATGCGCAGGGCATATTTGCCTACCAGGTTAACGATATAGGCCATTCTGTTGAAATATTCTGGAACACCAATAAAATGACGCCGGCAGAAAGCGACCTCGCCCGGCCGGACGGAAACTACCTGGTTAATTATCCCAACGGCATTTTTGATCTGGTAAAAACATCTTTCAAAAATGGCAAAACAGGTTTTTTTCTTGTAATGATGATACCGGTGCGCTGGGAATACTTTATGCAGAATGAATACCTGAGATCGCATTTCGCCATAAATGAAGACATTGATAAATCCTACGAAATAGCCCCTGTGGGCAAAGGCGCTCCCGTTGTAAATGCTTCAGGAAAAACATTGTTCAGCATAAAGGAAATTAACCAGGCTTATAACGATTCTCCCGCGGGCCTGTCTGTTTTGCTTCGCGTAGCCGCCATGCTTTTCCTGTTTGTGTTTGTAAACAACATTGCCGACGAAATTGCAAAGAATAACAACCTGAGAAATGCGCTTGTGTTTCTAATGGCCTCTTTCCTCGTGCTAAGGATTCTTATATTTTTTCTTCCCGTTCCCTTTAATTACAGGGTTATGCCCCTGTTTAATCCGGATGTTTACTATGGCGGCCCTGTAAACAAATCGCTTGGCGATCTGCTGGTAAATGTATTGCTGGCTTTATGGATAATCATCTTCTTCAGAAAACGGATAAGAACCAATGCCAGAACAGCTTTGCGCAGGGTTCCCCTGGCTTATGCCGTATTAACCTATTCCTCTTTCCTGCTGATACCTTTAATTAGTTTTCGTGTTGCCGAAATAATCTCAGGCCTGGTGGAACACTCTGCCATAAGTTTTAATGCTGCAGATTTTTTCTCGCTCAGCATTTTTTCATTTGCAGGCTTTATTATTGTTTGCGTATTGCTGTATATATGGCTGTACCTGGCAGGCATTTTCGTGCAGCTTGCCGCTCAAACCAAACTGTCTTTATTCTGGCAGTTTATTGCCACACTTTCCATCAGCTTCCTGCTTATATCGCTGAATATTTTTTCGATTGATGCCAAGATGCTGCTCACGGTAACAGCGTTTATGCTGACGCTGATAATTTTCATCCGCTATAACGACAACCCTTCTTTTTCTTCGCTGGTGCGCTCTCCTTATTTTATTATATGGGCGCTTATATTAACGGCGCTGGCTTCTTCGCTTATTGTATATCAGAATAAAACAACAGAAAAAGAAAAACGGGTGTTGCTTGCCCGCAACCTGCAGGAACAAACTGATTCTTCGGGCGCCTTTCTCGTGCGTATTGCCCTGAATAATTTTTCTGACGCTTTCCTGGAAAAAAATTTTTACCGGTTTAAAAACGAAAGCGATAACCAATACATTAAAGACAGCCTTACCAACAAAAACCTTTCCGCCTATCTTGCCAAATACAATACAAGGATTTATTTATATGATGCCGACAACCAGCCTTTATACAACAACGATTCCACAAGTTTTACAGTAATAAATTCGGTGCTGGAAAACCGTGCCAGGCCTGCATCGTATAAAGGCCTGTATGTGTACCGGAACAACCAGAATAACTACAATTACATTTTTTATAAAAAGATAAAAAGCGATTCTGCTTTGCTGGGCTCTTTGTTTGTGCTTATACAGCCGAAATTATTTGAAAACACCAGCCTGGTTCCTGAGTTATTCAGGCGTACAAACGATATTTTATCAAGCACCAGTAATTATGAGATCGGCGTGTATGATAACCGCAAGCTGGTGAGCCCGTTTACAGGGTTTAATTTTTCAGATTCAGTTACTGCAGAGCAAATTCCCAGAGCGGGGTATGCATTTAAAGATTCGCTCCATTATAACCAGCTTTGGTATAATGCCGGCAATGGCAAGCTGCTGGTAATAGCCCGTAAAAACGATGCTTTCTTTAACTTCGTAACCCTGTTCTCTTATTTGTTTGTACTATTCATACTGCTGTCGTTTATTGTGCATAACAGCCGGTATTTAATACAGAACCGCAGCGCCAAATCCCGTTTCAGGCACTTGTTCCGTTTTAATATACGCACACAAATTCAAAGCACCATTATCGGCGTAAGTTTTATATCGTTCCTTGTTATTGGCACCGGCACTATTTCTTTCTTCAGCCTGCGGTTTAAAAAAAATACTACAAATGAGCTCATTAATGCCTCGCAAATTATAGCCAGGGAAATTCAGCAGGCTTTAAAGTTTGCCCTCGTAAATACAGACCCTGATATAGACGGTATGAATGATGATGGCGAATTTGAAAAGAAAATAGCCGACATTGCCGCTATCCAAAACGTTGATATCAACCTTTACCGGAAAGACGGCACACTGAGCGTTTCATCCCAGCCATATATTTATACCCAGCAAATATTAAGCAGGCGGATAGACCCCGAAGCGTATTATGAAATGCATTACAATCAAAGCACCCGCTTTGTGAATGAGGAGCAGATCGGCAACTTTTCTTTTCAAAGCATCTATACGCCCATTAAAGGCGAGCACGACGAAACGGTAGCCTATTTAAACATCCCGTCATTAGGCTCACAGGATGAGCTGAAAGATGAAATATCCGGTTTCCTTGTTACGCTTATCATTTTAAATGCGCTTATCTTCATTTTTGCCGGCGCCGTTTCTGTAGCGCTCACCGGCCGCATAACCTCTTCATTAGAATTGATAGGCAATAAGATGAAAGAAATAAAAATAGGTGTGGCAAACGAAGAAATTCCCTGGAAGAGAAATGATGAAATAGGCATGCTTGTAAAAGAATATAACAAGATGGTGAAACAGCTTGGCAAAAGCGTGGAAGCCCTCGCCAAAACAGAGCGGGAGGGCGCCTGGCGGGAAATGGCAAGGCAGGTAGCGCACGAAATAAAAAACCCGCTCACGCCCATGAAGCTGAGCATACAATACCTGCAACGCGCCATGGAAGAAAATTCACCCAATGCCGTGGACCTTTCCAAAAAGCTGGCTTCCACTTTAGTGGAGCAAATTGACCAGCTTTCAAAAATTGCCGGCGATTTTTCGCAGTTTGCCAATATTGAAAATACAAAGCCGGAATATTTTGATATTAATGAGCTGCTTAAAAACCTTGTAAACCTGTACAAAGCCGATTCAAACCTTATTATCAGCTTTACAGCAGAAGAAGATTATGCGGAAGTTTTTTCAGATAAGGCGCAGGTAAACCGGCTCTTTACCAACCTTATAAAAAATGCATTGGAAGCTTATGATGAAAGCGAACCGGCGCGCATACAAATAAAACAATACATGCAGCAAAGCGATGTAATTGTTTCGGTAACAGATTTTGGCAATGGCATAACCGAAGAATTGCGCTCCAAAATATTCAATCCCAACTTTACCACAAAATCATCGGGCACAGGCTTAGGCCTCGCTATCTGCAAAGCTATTGTAGAGAAGGCAGGCGGGCATATATGGTTTACCACGGCAATAGGTGAAGGCACTTCTTTTTATGTAAAACTGCCGCTTGCCCATAAGGCGCAGCCGGTTTTTATGCAGCCGGTTTAGCCTTATGGACAGCCTATTTTTCAGTGGGTATAATGCCCGCCGGCACGCGAAGCCGGCAGGGTGCATGGGCGGCGAAGTGCGATACGCCTTTATTTCCGGCTCAGACCGCTGCACGGGCCGGCCGGAAATAAAAAACCCCCGCATTAAGCGGAGGCCTTTGCTAAACATTTAATAACTAAAAAACATTATATCCGATGCTTGCATAATACAAAGCGCCGATATAAGGGTTACCAAACGCATTGCGATAGTAGTGATTTATTATGTTAGTGCCGCCAATTTTAACTAGAACTTTTTCTTTTGTAAAATTATAGCTCACCTGTGCATCCAGGGTGCCAAAGGCAGGTATGGTGCCTGAGCCAAAAGTGCCTTCCCAGGCCACCTTATCCTGCCATTTGTAAATTACATTGAAGCCAATGCCTTTGTATGCATTCGAACTGGAGAGCCCAAGATTAAACCGTGTTTTGGGTGTATTAAAAAAGCTTACGAGGTCTTCATCCACATCCTTTAACTGGTCGCCGTAAACATTCCCGGTAATGGAATATGTTTTGCCAAGCCTGTATTCCAGGCTTATGCCCCAGCCATTTGCTTTTACAGGGGTGCCTGAATTAACAACAAATGAATAATTTGTGCTGGTAAAAGGGCTGGCAAGCTCTGTAACGGAAGTTTCGGCTTCGCCGCTTGATCCCCTTGCTACAGCCTCCCGTGCAATAAAATCTTTGTACCTGCTGAAGTAATAATAGGCGTCAATTAACAGCGTGTTGTTTACTATGCCGCGATAACCCACTTCATAAGACTCCATGGTTTCCGGCTTTGCCTTTTTAAATTCAGCCTGTACCAGATCGCCGGCATCACCGCTTTCCCGGTATGCAACCACGCTGGCAGCGGTATAAACAGGATTATTACTAAAATCGTACAGCGTATTAAATGCAGGCAAACAGCCTATTAAAACGGTGCCTGGCGTTTGCAGGTTTATCCACTGATCCTGGTTATTGGGAAACCGGTAGGCCTGCTGGTAGGATAAGCGGAAAACATTATTCTTTGCAGGCGTTATGGTTGCGGTGAACCTTGGCGTGAAACGGCCTTTGAAATTTTCATTCTTATCATAGCGGCCGGCGGCTGTTAATTTCAAAACGTCTTTTACTATTTCTTTCTGTAATTGAATATATGCGCCGTATTCGCTGATATTGATAGGGCCATCCGGTTCATAAAAAATGGTGTTGTTGGAATTGAGGTGGTACAGGCGGTAACTGGCCCCGGCTAACACTTCCATTACTTTTACAAACTGTGAAAAATTATACTGGCCTGCTACCTGATACAGGCTTGATTTATCGGCAAACTGGGAGCCGCCGTCATTTATAGAAGTGGTAGTGGAGTTTTTGAATGCTGTGCTGAATGCTGTTGTGCCTGGCAAATATCTTCCATCGTCTGCCGCAGCCCTTGCGGCAGCATGGGCCGTAGCATCATCAGCGCCCTGTAAAATATACGCGGAATAGGTACCTATATATTGGGCAAACCAGTCAGAGTTTGTTTTCCATGCACTGTTTATGCCCAAAGCGGCCAGGGTGGTGGCATAAGAATCGCCGGAATTTTCCTGGGTAGTATAGGCGCGTATAAACCAGTCAGGGTTATTTACCTCAAGCTTGTATTGGCCAATCTGGAAATTCTTCAGCGAATACCTGTCTGCGCCCGTATAAACCGTTGTGCCCAGACCCCAGTTTGCAGTTAAGGAAGCTTCTGTGCTGCTGTTTATTTTATAATATAAGCCGCCTGAAGCTTTAAAATTATAAGCATCGTAGTTCACCAGGTCTTTTTCATAGTATCCGGTACGGCTGGCATATTGGCTGCCATAAATATTGCCGGCAAGGCCTAAATAAAAAGGGCTGATATCAGCATCGGTGGATAGAAAGCTTTGAATCTGGGCCTGGGTGGGCTCCGTTCCGGTAGCCGCCACATAAGCGGCTATATACGCTTGTGTACCCTGGTAAACGGCGGCTTGTGCAAAAGCATTCATGCCTGCACTGGCTTCATCGCCATATACATTCACGCCGTCATAATTGGGATCAGAAGCCCTTGTGCCCGATTTAATCTGGCTCAGCACATTATTGCGCTCAAGATTGGTGGAGTCATCAGCCCGCCAGTCATCAGCCTTCATGTATTCTGCACTGAACTTGAACGCAAATTTGTCTGATACTTTTTTGCCCCACCTGATGGCTATATCATGATAAGGCGATGCTTTATGCCTGTAATCGTTCACATGCATTATTCCCTCTTTCACTTCTGCGCTGAAGCCCTGGTATTTAAACGGGTCTTTGCTCGAAATAAGCAGGGTGCCATTCATGCCGCCTGAACCATACAAGGCAGACGAAGCGCCGGAAAGCAATTCCATATTATCAACATCTAAGTCGGTGAGGCCAATTACATTGCCAACCGAAAAATTTAAGGCAGGCGCTGAATTATCCATTCCATCCACCAGTTGGTTAAACCGCAGGTTGCCGCTGCCATTAAACCCCCGTGTTGAAACCGTTTTAAAAGTGAAGCTTGATGTAGTTACATCCACGCCTTTCAGGTTTCCCAGCGCATCATAGTAATTGGGCCCCGGCGTATTGCGCATGGCCGTGGCACTTACCCGTTCAATCGTTACAGGCGATTCCAGAATGCGCTCAGGCAATCTTGATGCAGCCACCACAATTTCCTGTCCCAGGGCATAACCTGGCTCCAGCTCAATATTTACAATCTGGTTATTACTTTCCACAGGCACTTCTTCCCCTTTATAACCAATGGAAGACACCACTATTACAAAGGGCGGCTTTTGTGCAGTTACCAGCCTGAAGTTTCCTTTTTCATCGGTATAAGTACCATCGCCGGTTCCTTTCACCATAACTGATATGGCAGCCAGGCTTTCTTTTGTGGCGCTATTCCTGATATTTCCCGTTATTATTGTTTGCTGCTGGGCTAAAATAAGGTTAGCATGTATAACACAGGCAAGCGCAAAAAGTAATGAAGGGAATTTTTTTTGCATAGAATGGTTTTAGCAGTACAATGATAGTACTTGTTGCAAACAATCGAAATAATAATACACCAATTTAGTTGTATTATTTTATTAAATGAAATTTCTACTGAATATTAATGTTTTTATTGCCAGGAGTTTGATTATTTTTTGAATCATTTTGTGCGGTACGGCTTCTCTTGTAGGTTTGTATTTATATGAGAAAACAACAATTCGATTTTGAAGGCCAAACGAATTTTTACAGCGGCAAGGTAAGGGATGTTTATACCATACACAATGATATGCTTGTAATGCTTGCCAGTAACCGTATCTCTGCCTTTGATGTTATTCTGCCCAAACCCATTCCTTATAAAGGGCAGGTACTAAATCAGATTGCGGCTTATATGCTCGATGCCACAAAAGATATTTGCCCTAACTGGCTTTTAAAAGTGCCCGCCCCCAACGTTTCCGTTGGCAAAAAATGTAAGCCTTTTAAGGTGGAAATGGTTGTGCGCGGTAACCTGGTAGGCCATGCCTGGCGCACGTATAACAGTGATAAACGCATTTTATGCGGTGCATTAATGCCAAACGGCCTGAAAGAAAATGATTTCTTTCCTACACCCATTATTACACCCAGCACCAAGGCCGATGCCGGGCACGATGAAGACATTGACCCCGATGGTATTGTTGCCGGGGGCATTGCCACGAAAGAAGAATGGAAAACCCTGAGCAATTACGCATTAAAACTATTTGCGCGCGGAAAAGAAATTGCCGCCAACCGCGGGCTGATACTCGCCGATACCAAATATGAATTTGGAAAGATCGGGAATGAAATTTACCTGATGGATGAAGTGCATACACCAGACAGTTCAAGGTATTTTTATGCCGATGGCTTTGAGGAACGCCAGCGTAAGGGCGAACGCCAGAAACAGCTTAGCAAAGAATTTGTGCGCGAATGGCTGATTGAAAATAATTTTATGGGCAAAGAAGGCCAGACCGTACCTGAAATGAGTGATGACTGGGTAAATACTATTTCACAGCGTTATATTGAATTATATGAAACCGTGATTGGTGAGAAATTTGTTCCGCAGGAGTTGAGCGATGAGCAAACATATAGGCGGATTGTTGAAGCACTGAAGGAAGTTGATTAGTTTACTTGTTCACAAGTTCACGTGTTCACGAGTTAAAGCCTGCAATGTGCATAACAACTTGTGAACATTGAAACCCGTAAACTTTTGAACTATTCATTCAGCCTCGGTCTTAAACGAACTTTACGCTTATTAAAAACATTCCGCCCTTTATCAATACCTTTGCGGATTTGTTTTTGCCTTTCTAAAGGAAGGTGAATGGTTTCTTTACACGCCGCGCTGCAGCAGCCATCGTATTTCTGTCTGCATGCTTCGCACTGAATAAATAAAAGATGGCAGCCATTATTGGCGCAGTTGGTATGTGTGTCGCAGGGTTTGCCGCATTGATGGCATCTGGCAATTACATCTTCTGTAATGCGTTCGCCCAGGCGGTTATCGAATACAAAATTTTTACCGATGAATTTAGAAGCCAGATTAATTTCTTTTACCTGTTTTGCATAATTGATAATGCCGCCTTCCAGGTGAAAAACATTTTTAAAGCCGTTATGCAGCATGTAAGCGCTGGCTTTTTCACAGCGTATGCCGCCGGTGCAATACATGATGATGTTCTTTTCTTCATTGCCTTTCATCATATTAACAGCCATGGGCAATTGTTCGCGAAAAGTATCTGACGGAATTTCAATGGCTTTTTCAAAATGGCCTACTTCATATTCATAATGGTTGCGCATGTCAATAATAATCGCGTCATCTTTTTTCAGCAGTTCATTCATCTGTTCCGCATTTACATAGCGTCCTTTATTTTCCATGCTGAAACCCGGATCGGTTATGCCATCGGCAACAATCTTTTCCCGCACTTTTACAGACAAGACCCAAAAGCTTTTTCCATCGTCATCCACGGCAATGTTCAAACGCAGGTTATTTAATTCGCTGATGGAATACAAAAATGCTTTGAAGGCTTCAAAGTTGCATTGCGGCACGCTTACCTGTGCATTAATGCCTTCTCCGGCAACATAAATTCTGCCGAATACTTTTAAATTATATAAGCGCTTGTATAAATAGTCCCGGAACTCCTGCGGGTTTTGAATGGAGAAATATTGATAGAAACTGATGGTAGTTCTGGGTTCAGCTTCTTCATGCAGGCGGCGCTTTAGTTCTTCGCCGGAGATGCGGTTATGTAATACAGCCATTGTAAAAAAATTTCAGTCCCGACGGAATGTCGGGATCCATTAAATAATATGGATTCCGTTGCAGGCGGAACAAAATTGAGCGCAAATATAGCAAGATTGCTGCTGACCCTGAAGCTTGCAGCGCAGCCGGGGTGCATTTCAAATTTTCGCAGGTGGGTGTCTCACCCACCTGTAGAACCCGCTGCCGGTCGGTGAGACACCGACCGGAGTGCCGCGTATGAAGTGAAAATTTGAAATGCGCCCGCGCAGCCTAAACCGCGGTCACATTTGCGCCATTAAAATTAATAAAGCCAATGTCATTAACTTAAGGCAGGTAAATCTTCGAAATATTCAATATTCAATTTCGCGAAGATTTACAACTGAACATTCCTGCCCGACTGATTCAGTCAGGCGGGGATTATTGGGTATTGAATATTGA
>NZ_JASGEX010000163.1:0-16638 GCF_047606085.1 Parafilimonas sp. | reverse complement strand
TATCCTTTCACCTTAGTTATAACATCTGTTGGCTATTCCCCAGAGGTGCTTGTAGTAAGAAACAGCGCTATGAACAATGTTTTAATACAATTGCAATCATTGTACAAAACAGATACCGTTATTACCGGCAAAGTGGAAGATGAAAATGGTGCGCCTCTTTCCAATGTAAGTATCTTGGTAAAAGGCTCTGCCAAAGGTGTTTCTTCTGCCGCAGACGGTACCTTCAGTATCAGTGTGCCTGGCGAAAATACCACCCTCATTTTTAGGTATGTGGGCATGCAGGAACAGGAAGTGGCTGTATCGCAAACCAGTAAAATACAGGTGATACTGAAACCCGTTGTTAATTCGATGGATGATGTGGTTGTGGTAGCCTATGGTTCCCAAAAGAAAATTACAGTTACGGGCGCTGTATCTACTGTAAATACCGAGCAGCTCAAACAAAGCTCATCCGCAAGTTTGGCCAATGCGCTTGCGGGGAGGTTATCCGGCCTTACATCCATTCAGTCTGGCGGCGGGCAGCCGGGGCATGATGATGCAACTTTATACCTGCGTGGTGCAGCCACTGTGAATGGCAATAGCCCATTGATATTAATTGATGGCGTTCCCCGCGATAATATCCGTACAGTTGATCCTACCGAAGTGGCAAGTATTTCCATATTAAAAGACGCCTCTGCAACGGCGGTGTTTGGAGTAAGAGGCGCCAATGGCGTTATTTTGATCACAACCAAAAGAGGGGCATCCGGCAAAGCACAGCTTACTGCAAGTATTGATCAAAGCTTTAGCTCATTTACGCGTGAACCGGAGCGCCTGCACTCCGTTGAATATCTAAAATTGCGCAATGAAGCTTCAGAAAATGATGGCATAGCAGCGCCGTACTCTGATGAAGTTATTGCCAAATATGAAAATCCTCTGGAAGGCCTTGATCCTAATGCTTCCGATTATGCAGAGCAGGCGGCGCTTAGAAAGTATATTTATCCGGATCACTATTGGTATGGCGAGCTGATTAAAAAGAATACGCCACAGACCAGGATTAACCTTGGCATAACCGGCGGCACGGGAAAGCTTAACTATTTTGTAAATGGTACGTTTTTGCACCAGGGAGGAAATCTTAATACAGAGCCCAAATCGCAGTTAGGGTACGACCCCTCCGTTTGGATGGACCGTTACAACTTCAGGGCAAACCTTGATTATAAAATAAGCCCTTCTTTTAAAGCCTTTTTAAATATTGGCAGCTATATAGAACGGGTAAACATGCCGTCTGCAGGCACATACGGGTATAGCACATCCTGGATGATGAGCGATTTAATATACCAGGTACAAACTGTATTGCCCATAACCCCGGGCCCGGTTACCCTGGGTGGATATGGCGTACCGGAAGGCGCTGTGGTATATCCCGATTATTTAGACCGTTCTGCATTTGAAATTATGAACAGGCAGGGGTTCAGAAATGAAATGCGCTCCAACCTTAATTCTTCCCTGGGCGCAGAATGGGATTTAAGCAAGCTTGTAGTTCCGGGATTATCCATTAAAGGAATGATTTCTTACGATTCCAAATCTACCAGCGCTATGGATGGGTACAAAAACGAGCGGTTATATTTAGCGCTTGTTGATTACGAAACCAATTCGCTTTCTTATGCCGTATCGCGCAATGCGGAATCTTTCCTGAGCATTGCTAAAGAATACGATTCCCGTTACAATATCAATTTGCAGGGGTCAATTAATTACCAAAACGCTTTTGGAAAGCATAATGTAAGTGCAATGGCGCTTGCACAAAGAGACTATTGGGAAACAACAAGCGGTGAAATTCCTTATAATGTATTGGGCTTGTCGGGAAGGGCAACTTATGATTATGATAAGCGGTATCTCGTAGAAATAGACCTGGGGTATAATGGCTCTGAACAATTTGCGCCCGCTAACAGGTTTGGCTTTTTTCCTGCGGCATCTGCAGGCTGGGTTATAAGCAAGGAGCCTTTTTTTGGAGCCCTGTCTCATACGGTTTCCAATTTAAAATTGCGGGCATCTTATGGCAAAGTGGGTAATGATCAGATTGCAGATGAACGCTTTCTTTATCTGGATAATATTACTGTCGGCTCGGGCCCTTTAAGCAGCCTGGGAAGGGGGCAGGGAATAAGCCAGGGTTTATTGGGGAACCCTAATATTTCATGGGAAGTTTCGGCAAAACAAAACTATGGGATTGATCTGGAGTTGTTTAATGATCTGAGCGTTTCGTTTGATTACTTCTTCGAGAAAAGAACAGATATCCTTATCTCCCGCGGTACGGTGCCGGCATTGCAGGGTGTGCCCCTTGATGATATTCCAAAAGTAAATATGGGGATAGTTAATAACCGGGGATATGAACTTGAGGTAACCTATAACAAAAAGTTATCGGAAAAATTTTCCTTTTTAATAAAGGGAAACCTGGGCTTCAATCATAATATAGTAAAATTTTATGATGAGCCCATCAGTGATGAAACTTACGCTTACCGTTATCGCACTACGGGATTTTCTCTTGGCCAGCGATGGGGGTATAAGATTGATTATTCTAACGGTAACGGCTATTTTAATTCTCAGAAAGAACTGGATGCTTATTTATCTAAAACAACATATGGTTTTGGAACTCCAAGGTTAGGCGATTTTATTTATAAGGATTTGAACGAAGACGGGGAGGTAAATGATAAAGACCTCGCGCCCATAAAATACACCAGCATCCCTGGCCGGATTTATGGCTTGATGTTAAGCTTAAATTATAAAGGCATTGAATTCAGCACTTTTTTTCAGGGAGTTGGCAGGTATTCCGGCACGTATGCCGCCCAGGGGGTAGGGGTATATGAAAATATTAAACTGGGCACGTATTATAGCTACCATAAGCATGCATGGACAGCAGAACGGTATGCTGCCGGAGAAAAAATTACTTATCCCGCGTTAAGCACGGTTACTACAACCAATCACCGTGCAAATGATTTCTTTGTTATGGACAGGTCGTTTATTCGGATCAAGAATATTGAGCTGGCATATAACTTTTCCTCTTCCCTGCTTAAAACGCTCCATGTACAGGGAATAAGGGCATACATAAGCGCTTATAATTTCTTTACCTGGGATAAACTGCGGATGGACCACCTGGACCCTGAAAATAGTTCTGCGCATGGCTATCCTGTAACCAAGTCTTTAAACTGCGGCATGAACATAACTTTCTAAACATTTAGATTTCGATGTATATGAATAATCAAAAAAATATTTTGCGCGCTTTCTGTACCGGTGCTTTATACGGTATAGAAAAAATTAAGAAGCTGCTGTTGCTTTTGCTGGTTGCCATATTATTTTTTAGTGCGTGTAAAAAAGCGCTGGATATGGCGCCCGACGGTAAAATTTCCCTGGATGATGTTTTTAATGATAATGATAAAGTAGAAGCCTTTTTAAATAGTTGTTATGAAAATCTTCCGGGAAAAGGAGTTAGGTATTATTTCTGGAGCAGGGGCCCTGTGGAATGGAGCGATGAAGCCTGGGATACGGATGCAGAGGCTGAACCACGGATCATGTCGGGCAGGTTATACAATGGGGATGCTTCTGCCTCCAATTTTCCTGCAGTTGACAGAAGTTCTGATGCCGGCAACGGTGATTACTGGAACCGTTACTGGAACGCTATTCATAATTGTTCTTATTTTCTGCAGCGCATAGATGCAGCCAGCGTAGATGACGAAACGAACCGTCAGCGCATGAAAGCAGAGGCGTATGTGCTGCGGGCGTATTACTACCATGAATTATTAAAATGGTATGGAGCCGTATTGCCCATCATGCGCGAACCTTTTGAATTTACAGCAGACTTTTCAGGATTGGAAAAAGCGAGCTATTATGACCTGACCAAATTTATAATGGAAGACTGCGATTCGGCATTGGCAATATCTGCCTTGCCCACACGCATTACTACCAACGAGCCTTACAGGGTTACCAAAGCATTGGCCGAAGCCATAAAGTCTAAAGTGATTTTGTTTGCTGCAAGCCCGTTAAATAATGGAGGAGAAAATTACTGGGAGGAGGCATACGAAGTAAATAAGGCTTCGTTGCAACATTTGCGTGATTGGGGATATGCATTATAT
Organism: Parafilimonas sp.; assembly: GCF_047606085.1. Classification (GTDB taxonomy): domain Bacteria; phylum Bacteroidota; class Bacteroidia; order Chitinophagales; family Chitinophagaceae; genus Parafilimonas. The sequence goes on along the minus strand of NZ_JASGEX010000163.1, from coordinate 12,544 downwards.
AACAAGGTTAATTATTCGGCAACCTATCTCTCCGACGATGCCCACATTGGCCCGGACAAAGACACATACGCGGCTTTGTATAATGAATATTTTACACAATCTGCAACATATTCTTCAACAGCAGTAGATAATGAAACCATTTACCAGGGACGTGAAAGCCAGGGCAATATCTGGAATATTGATGGCATTGGCGCGCAGGATGGTTATAAAAGCGGCACCTGCCCTTCACAGGAATTAGTGGACTCGTATGAAACAACAGACGGCCAGCCCATTCTTGATTTGGATAATCCTTATTTGGATGAACAACATCTTCAGCCTAATTACAATCCTGACAATACGCTGTACGATCCTAATAATCCTTATGCTAACAGGGATCCTCGCTTTTATGCTTCTATTTATTACAATGGATCTAAGCGCACAGCCTGGTGGGGGTTTGACGAAACTTCAGCATCTTATGAGAACTATCCGGCAAGCACGGGTTACAGAACAAGAATAATTGCCACTTATGTAGGCGAGCCTCAAACAGGTATAGATGCTTCCGTAAGAAAAGCTACAAGAACAGGGTATTTTGAAAGGAAGTTTTTACATCCCAATTCCGGGGCAAATAATGTTGTTGCAGGGGCGCAGTGGAAATATTTCAGGCTGGGTGAGGTGATTTTAAACTTTGCAGAAGCAGCCGCAGAGGCCGGAAAGCTGGATGAGGCCCGGGATGCAGTAAACGAGATAAGAAGCAGGGTTGGAATGCCTGATATTCCTTCCAGCTTAACCCAGGCCCAGCTCATAAGCCGGGTACATCACGAAAGAAGGGTTGAATTGGCTTTTGAAGAAAACAGGTATTTTGATGTACGCAGGTGGAGCAATCCTACAGATGATTTATCCAAAACTGACAAATGGATAACAGCCATGGAAATTACCCGTACAGGCAACAATTCCTTTACCTATAAAAGAAGGGTTGTAAGAGACACAGAGCGAAAAAACTACACAAATAAATACCTGTGGTTTCCTGTGCCGTTAGATGAGGCCAACAGGTTAAAAGCCATTACTGGCGATGACTGGCAAAACCCCGGATGGTAAAACATACTTTATCAGCAAAAAAACTAATGATATTCAAATGAGATATAATACTTCAAAAACCATAATGCTTGCTTTCATTGTGTTGTTTATGGTTATACAGCAGCTGTGTTATGCACAAGATGCTTCGCCTTCACTTAAAGGCCGGGTTACAGACCAGTTTGGTAATCCAATGTATGGCGTAGAGGTCAATTCCGGCAATGGCAAAAACGGAACATCCACTGATAAAAACGGTGAGTATTCTTTAAGTATTTCCGATGGCAGCGGCGCCATTGCTTTTAAATATACAGGGTGCCTTATCGTTACAAAAAATATCGGTGAAGACAAAACAATAAATGCGCAGCTGCAGCCGGATGTTCATAAGCTCGATGAAGAAATTCAGCTTGGCTATAACAGTCAGCGCCGCGGCGTGTTCACAGGTGCAGCGGCTGTTGTTACGGGCGCTGAGCTGGAGCGTGCTCCTGTTGCCAATTTTGGCCAAACGCTGGCCGGCCGGCTCGCGGGGCTTACCACGCTTGAAACTTATTCTGAGCTTTCACGTTCCACTACTTCAATGGCTGTTAGAGGATTTAGCTTTGCAAGAAATACCGGCCCGCTGGTAGTGGTGGATGGGGTTTTGGTTCCATATAACAGCGATCAGACGCTTGCCTATATTTCACCTGCCGAAATTGAATCTATCACTGTCTTAAAAGACGCTTCTTCACAGGCTTTGTATGGTATATTAGGCGGTAATGGATTACTGGTTGTAAAAACAAAGAGAGGGAGAAAAGGTGCATTGGAAATCAGGACCAGGCTCGATCAATCTGTGCAACAGGTAACTACCAAACCGGCTTATTATGATGCCGCCACTTATGCCGAACTAAAAAATCTTGCTGCAAAAAATGATTATGTATATGATCCGGATAATCCTTTTGAAGCGCCGTATTCAGATGAAGCTATAGCAGCATACAAATCGGGCGCTGATCCGCTGTTATATCCTGACAACAACTGGTATAAAAGATTTATGAAAGATTTGGCCAGGATGGAAAGAGTGAGCGTAAACCTTACGGGAGGAAGTGATAATATTCAATACTATTCCAATATAAATGTAATGCACCAGGGTGGTTATTTTAAAACAGATCAAACCCGCTATAATCCTGATGCCAACAATTTGTGGGTGAATTACAGAAGCAATGTAGATATGAACATTAATAAGTGGATAAAGGCGTATGTGAGGCTAAGCGGTAATATTAAAAGAGAACGCACCCCGGGTGGCGCCAGCAACCAGAATGTTTACAGCAGTATATTCCTGATCCCTTCCAATGTTTATGGTCCTGTAACCCCCAAAATAACAGACAAAACAACAGGTGAAATTATTGATGAAGGAGGTGAAGTGGTAAGCACGGCTACTGTGCACAGCCCAACTTATGGCTTGCTTAACCGTACCGGTTATGCGAGATATACAGTTACCAATACCACCTCTCAGTTTGGAGTGAACCTTGATTTGGGCTTTATTACCAAAGGGCTTTCCTTAACCGGCACTTTTAATTATCAAACTAACTCTGTAGGCAGCCTGTACACCACGCAGGATTTTGAAAGATATACAAGAGATAAAAATATAGATGATTCCCTAGTCTTTATTCAGGATGGCTCTGAATTAAATACCGCACTGGCTTATTCTAAAAGCAGTTCATTTTATTATCATCTTACCTATAATGCGCTGCTGAATTATCAAAGAAGTTTTAGAAAGCATAACATACAGGCTTTTGGCTATATGTTTTACCAGGACCTGACAAAAACAGAAGTAACCGCACCTTATTCTTTTCCTTATAAACGGGTGCACACAGGGGCTGAGTTAATATATAATTACAGCGAAAAGTATTTATTAAAGCTTGATTTCGGTTATTCCGGCTCAGACCAATATGCAAGGAATGCAAGATATACTTTTACTCCTTCTGCAGGCGCCGGCTGGGTAATCAGCAAAGAGCCTTTTTTGCAGGATAATAAGGTTTTAACATTATTAAAGGTGAGGGCGTCTTATGGTAAAACAGCTAACGACCAAAGTGGCCTTAACCGGTTTGCTTATGAAGACGATGTTCGGCTCACCACGGGTGGTACAATAGGCTCTTTGCAATATCTTGTTGTTGAAAACACAAAAGGCAATCCGGGAATCAGCGCGGAGGTTTCCGCTAAAGCCAATGGCGGTATTGATATCGGGCTGTTTAATGCAATAACAATTACAGCAGATGTATTTAAGGAGCGCGTAAACAACATGGTTGTATCTGCCACCGGAACCATTCCCAGCTACCAGGGCATCCCGCTGAGCAATTACCCTTCTTTAAACCAGGGTAAATACGAAAACAAAGGGTTTGAAATTTCTGTTGATTATTCCAAAGAATTTAATAGTGACTGGGGCGCTTCATTGGGAGGAAACCTTTCTTATGCAAAGAACACAATTATTAATGTTAATGAGTCTGAAAGAACGTCGGATTATGCTTACAGTAAACAAGAGGAGGGATTCTCTTACGGACAGGAATTTGGGTACTTGGTAGATCGCAGCAATGGCAACGGTATGTTCAACACAGAAACAGAGCTGAACAATAATACACTGGATTATAGTTTTGGCGCCCCCCGTTTAGGAGATTTAATTTACAAAGACCTGAACGGCGACGGCACGATTGATGAAAGAGATAAGGCCCCTATAGGATATGGGGCAATACCAAGATATGCTTATGGTATAAATGGAAGGCTTAGATATAAATCTTTTGAACTGAATATTTTATTTCAGGGCATAGGACAGTTTAGCTCCATATACAGTGGAACGGGAGTGTACGAAATTTCTTATGATGGAGTTTTTGGCGCCTTGCACAGCAAATCATGGACGGCCGAACGTTATGCGGCGGGAGAGCAGATTTTATATCCGGCCTTATCGGCAAAACAAAGCGTTAATCACCAGCCAAGCGATTTTTTCTCTTATAATCGCTCTTTTGTAAGACTAAAAAATGTAGAGCTTTCTTATACATTCTCAGGCAAAGCAGCAAACGCCATATCCGCACAAAGTATCAGGCTGTTGCTAAGCGGGCAAAATCTTATTACATGGGATAAAATGAAAAGCAAGGACTTTGGGCCCGAAGGCAGCGGCTACCTGGGTTTTCCGGTGTACAGGGTATATAATTTTGGTTTAAGTGTAACCTTTTAATGCGCATTGATTCATTATTCCTATTTACATAGTAAACCAATACGATTAAACAGAAACAGAATGAAAAAATATATAAATATAATAATGGTTGCAATGGTGATTTTTACCATCACATCTTGTAATAAGCAACTGGACCTGCAGGCAGATGGAAGAATATCCCTGGACAATGTTTTTAATGATTATAATCAGGTAAGGGGATACCTGAACTCCTGTTATGGTTATTGCCCGGCCCCTTATATGGACAGGGCCTCTTACACCGATGAGGCAGAAGATGCAGATGATATAACTGCCGGATCAAAATATAGTATTTGGTATGGGGGAAATGTTACCAGCTCTGACTATGCTTCCTATTCATCAGATGGAAGCCCCTGGACGAATCTTTATATTGGCATAAGAAAGTGCAATACTTTTATTGAGGGAATGAAAACCGCACAGGTAATAGCGGGAGATGATGAGAAAGAAGGATGGGTAGCGCAGGCAAAAACGTTAAGGGCCTTATATTATTTGCAATTGATTAAACGGTATGGCAGTGTTCCGTTAATAACAACCCCTTATGAGATTGACCATGATTTTTCAACTGATAAGAAATCTGCATTTTCAGAAGTAGTTGCACAAATTCTTACAGACTGTAATGAAGCGCTTGCCGCTCCCAGCACATCTTCCGGCTTCCCTTGGGAAATATATGATAACCAGTTTGGCATTATGTCCCGTGCCGTGCCGTACGCTATTATGTCGCAGGCAATTACTTATGCGGCAAGCCCGCTGTTTTCAGATGGCACATATACCTGGCAGGACGCGCTGGACATCACGGCAGAGGCATTATATCAATGTTCTGCAAATGGCTATGAATTGTTTGATGTGTTTTCAGGATCAACCGAGGCACAAAATGTATATGCCACATATTTTCTTACCTCGTCTAACGATCGCCGTGCGGTAGATAAAGAAACCATCTACCAGTGTGGCACGCAGATGCAGGTTTGGAAATACGCGGGTCTGCCTTCTACAGATGGTGTAGATAAAGCAGGCCCCTGCCCTACACAGGATTTGATTGATGCTTACGAAATGGCAAACGGCGAGCCGGCTATACTCGGGTATAGCGATGCCAGCCATTTAATACCTATTATTAACCCTGCTTCCGGATATGATCCCGAAAATCCGTATGAAGGAAGAGATCCGCGCTTTTATGCTTCCATATATTATAATGGCGCATTGCGTTATCTTGACCAGCCGGCAGGATATACTATCCAAACCTATGTAGGCGGAAATGAAGGCATAGCCACAGACGACAGGAAGCATACCCGCACCGGTTATTATATGCGCAAATTCAATAGCCACCGGTCAGGAATAAGCAATGAATCAGATGGCGCTATACGCTTGTTCAGGTATGCTGAATTGCTGATGAATTTTGCAGAAGCGGCTTATCAAACTGTAGGCCCTGATGCGGAAGTAACCGTGAATGGTTCTTCCTTATCTGCAAGAGAAGCGGTTAATATGATAAGAGCAAGAGCCGGTATGCCGGAACTGCCTGCAGGGTTAACAACAGAAGAATTTGAAACCCGTTACCGCAATGAGCGCAGAATAGAATTTGCTTTTGAGGAACACCGCTTCTTTGATGTGCGCAGGTGGAAAATCCTTGATGAAACAGACCAGTTTGTTACAGGCATGCGCATTACCAAATCAGCCTCTGCGTTTACTTATACCCGTTTTAAATTCACAAACAGAAACTGTTCGTCTGAAAAATGGCTATTGTACCCGATAGATCAGTCTGAAGTGTATAAAATGATGGGGCTTACCGGGGAAGACTGGCAGAACCCGGATTGGTAGGGGTATCAGCAAGATGCAGGTTATGCTGTGTTGAATATTGAGACGTTTGAAAGATGACCACTGAAAGCTCACATCTGATAGCATTCTCTTTTATATGAATAAAATTTTAATAGCATGGATGTTGATTGTTGCCGGAAGTTGCAGCAAGTCAGGCCTGCCAGTTGATGATACATTAGCTGCGGATACTTTATATAAAAATATTTTTACCGTGCAAAGCGGATGGGATATTTATACTGGCGGAACATACAGGTATGGGCCTTCTATTATAGAAAATGATGATGGCACCATTGATGCCTGGTTTGCCGCACCTGGTGAAACGTTTGGAGAAAAAATAGTATGCTATAATGAGTCGGGCACGCAAACTGCTATAAGCTTAACAACGGGCAATACGGCCGCTCAGAAATTTACCAGCACAGATTCATTTTATGCGGTTGCTGTTGCATGTCCGAACTGGGGATCAGCCAACAGTAGTTTAACCTTAAGCCTGTACCAATGGGGTAACGATTATGCGTCAACAGTAGCTTCTACCCCGCTGCTTACAACTGTATATAATAATTACCAGGATAATCAGAACCTGCAGGTAGCCAGTGAAAACAAGTTCCCTGCCGGTATCTATTTATGGATATTAACCGACCCTTCCGGTACAGCCGGTGTTTGGAAAAAAGACGGCAACGTTGAAGGCGTCAGTAACTTTAAAGATGGGGCGGCTACGGATGGCTGTTATCAATCTTTCATATTAATCAATAAATCTTCAGGCGCGGCATACTGGGACCAGGTAGCATACCGGCAGTCAGCCGATGGCGGCAAAACCTGGACGGAAGACGTGATGGTTTTAAAACCAACAGAAGGTTCCCGCGACCAGTTATCTGTTTGCGATCCCGGCGTGGTAAAATGCAATGGCTATTATTATATTGGTTATACTTCTACCGAAGATGAAAGAGGTGTTTTCAACCATGCATACGTGGCCCGGTCCGTTTCACCTGGCGGGCCATGGGAAAAATGGAACGGCGCCTCATGGGGCGGTAACCCGCAGCCGGTAATAACATTTGATGGTGATGCCGATGCCTGGGGAGCCGGGGAGCCCTGCATGGTAGTAAATAACGATACGCTTTTCTTTTACTATTCATGGAATGGATTGGAAACTACAGAAACAAGAGTAGCTACAGCACCCGCATCAGATGCAGATTGGCCGGCCCACTTAACGCTTCACGGCACGGCTGTTAATAAAACGGCTATTACCGGCGCTGATCATTGCGATGTAAAATACCGCGCTGATCTTAAAAAATATTATGCTATCCATACCGCTTCGCGGCTTACAGCCGATAGCTATATCGTATTGTGGGAATCATCCAACGGTTTAACGTTTAATAAAATAAGTGAAATAAGAAACCAACCTCAACCCATACCTGCATAACTGCGGCTGGAGCGGAGATGAGAGCGGGCATATCAATCCAGATAAGCAACAATATATTTCCTATGCCTATGGCCCAAACTGGGCTGATTGGAACACCGCCTGGCAACCGGTTTCATTTAAATAAAATAAGCAATATATGATTGATGCTGTAAAAAAAATATTTATCGTCACTGTATATTTCCTGGCAATGGCCTGCGGAAAAGCAAACAAGGCTTTAGTTACGCATAATTACACAGATACAATTGCTTTCACGGCAGATGCTGTTAGGTATGCGGCGTTGTTCTATTTTCCCATTTTTGGCGCGTCCATGTACACGCCACAATTATTATCCCCTTCGGGAGATGTATGGATAATGAAGGGGCAAATTCCTGCTTATAGCCCGGTAGGTCAATTCAGTTTTTGGGGCAAGCCCCTGTTTGCCGCAACGCATGGGGATGGAACCATAAAAAACAATTACCTGTTCTATTTTAATGGTGACCCTGCACAAACAAATAATGAGCTGCTCGATTACCATGCAGATTTAATAACTGATGCGGGTGTGGATTTGATAGTGCTCGATTTTACCAATGGGGCAGCAGATTTCCCTAATGGGCCTTCGTATATTTCAGCAACAACCGCATTATGCAACCGCTGGCAGGAACGCAAAAGAAACAATTTGCCTATCCCTAAAATTGCATTTTTCGTTCAAAATGCCAGTGTGCTAACCGCTGTTGAAACTTTATTCTTTAATAAATACGATGCGGGTATCTTCTTTAATTACTCAGGAAAAAAATTACTGCTGGTTGCCGATGCGCTGGGCAATGGAAATAATGCAGATGAAAACCAGCTTGCTGCGCCTGCCAATGGAAAATTTGCCAATTATACCGCCCGCCACTGCTGGGGTCTGGATAATTCCGGCAAATGCTGGCAGTTTAAAGTAAACAGCAATGTTCCGCCACAGGCATTTTATTATAACGGAAAGCCGGAACAGATGTGCGCGCCTGTGGCAACCCAGGCCACTTATATGACAAGTGACGGCATACATGCCGAGACTGGTGCACAGGGCAGGAACGGCGGCGCATATTTTAAAAAATACATGGAAGCTGCCATTGCTGTAAAACCAAAGTTTGTCTTCATCCACTCCTGGAATGAATGGGCTGCGGGCAACTGGGGAGAAAGCCAGCAGAAACCGGTTTTCGTTGATCAATGGCTTACGGAATATAGCTCTGATATTGAACCAATGGATGGCGGGCACGGAGATATGTACTATACATTAATGAAAGAAGAAATTGCAAAATTTAAATCAAATTGATTTTCACTGGTGCGATAATCCGGATGATCTGAAAGATCCCATTTCTTTATGCACCAGCGGCGACAGCGCTCCTAACAGGCGCTTCAATTACCGTTGTATCTGGAAACAATAATCATGATAAAGCAAAAAATTAAAAGCCGCAATATGAAATATTTTTTTTGTTTAGCGATTGTTGTACTGGGTATATCAACACAGGCACAGGTGCCTGGTACCAATGCATCAGCAACTGATGCGCTGGGCAGAAAACTGCCGGAATATGCAGACGTGGGCAGCCCTAAAAAAGATAAATTTGTTGGATTGTTTTACTGGACCTGGCATACACAGCCAGGCTTGGAAAATCCGCCGTTTAATGTTGCTGAGTATCTTGCACGCGATCCTAAAGCCATTGATGATTATAATAATCCCATCTGGCCTAAACGAAATAGCCCATGGTTCTGGAGCGAGCCTTTGTTTGGTTATTATCTCGATACAAATGCCTGGGTATTGCGCAAACACGCGGAAATGCTGGCAGATGCCGGTGTAGATGTTATCATTTTTGATTGTACCAATGGCAATATCACCTGGAAAAAATCGTACATGAAATTGTGCGAAGTATTTATGCAGGCCCGTAAAGATGGTGTGCACACACCACAGATAGCATTTATGTTACCCTTTTGGTTAACCGAGGGAGGCAAGGAAATTATCCGGGAGATATACAGGGATTTATACAAGCCCGGCAAATACAAGGATTTATTTTTTATGTGGAAGGGCAAGCCATTAATCATGGCCATGCCTGAATTTGCCGATGATATGAAAGGCAAACCTGCTGATCCCGCATTGACAAAAGAGATCAAAGCATATTTTACTTTTCGTCCGGGGCAGCCGGTGTATAATAAAGGTCCTGAAAAACCAGATCATTGGGGATGGCTGGAAATTTATCCGCAGCATGGCTTTGTGAAAACGCCTGGCGGTGGTTATGAGCAGGTAACCGTTGGCGTGGCCCAGAACTGGAGCAAGGAAAGAGGACTTACTGCAATGAACGCGCCGGGCGCTTTTGGCAGAAGTTATACCAATGCAAAAGGTCATATTACAGAACCGGGCGCCGTGAATTATGGTTATAATTTCCAGGAACAATGGGACAGAACCCTGGAAATCAGCCCTGAATTTATTTTTATTACAGGCTGGAATGAATGGATTGCCGGACGTTACGATGTATGGCAACAACAAACCAATGCTTTCCCGGATGAATGCAATGAGGAAGGCAGCCGCGATGTAGAACCCATGAAAGGCGGGCATGGAGATGATTATTATTACCAGATGGTAAGTAATATCCGCCGGTTTAAAGGAGTGCCTGCACCCGAAAAAGTTTCCGCTGCAGTTACTATTCCTATTGATGGAAAATTTGCTGAATGGAGTACAGTAACGCCTTCTTTCAAATCGTATAAAGGTAATACCATACATCGCAACAGTGCGGGCTGGGGAAGCCTGCATTATACCAACAACTCCGGGCGCAATGATATTATGCTGGCGAAAGCAGCAAGAGATAACGACAATGTATATTTCTATGTAGAAACCATGGCGCCCCTAACACCAAAAACTGATCCGGCGTGGATGCGGCTTTTTATTGATATAGACAATAATAAAAACACCGGTTGGGAAGGATATGATTTTGTAATAAACAGGGTTAACCCCGGAGTGAAAGCAGTGCTCGAAAAAACAGACGGCTCCTGGTATTGGCAGAAAGTGGGCGATATAGACTATGCGGTAAACGGAAACAAACTTGAAATAAAAGTTCCTAAACAATTGCTCGGCATAACCGGTGAACCGGATTTTCAGTTTAAGTGGAGCGATAATATGCAGCATGATGGGGATATAATGGACTTTTGGCTGAATGGAGACGTGGCACCTGCCGGCCGGTTTAACTATCATTATAATGCAGGCAAATAATAAAGTTTATACGGCAATATATTTATCCGAACGTAAATCATGGGTTTCATAACGTTACTACGCCGCGTTACGATAAAGCAGCCGCAGAACCTGCCTGGCAACGTACCATTGATTTCTTTAAAAAGTATTTGAGTCAGGAAGAAGATTTTTAATTCAATGTCGTTTAGTTAAGAAAAATACTCAATATTCAACAACACAATAATCCCTGCGTGGCCGAATCAGTCGGGCAGGAATGTTCGATTGCAGAGATTGTTAAGCATCAAGTATTGAATATTTTAAAGTAAACAACACGAATCTTTAATCAACGATTTACCCGCAGCTATACGCCAACTCATCCATATTTATTCTTCGCGGTTGTATTTCAATGCCGGTATAGGCTTTATTAATATCATCCAGCAAAGAAAAGATTGCTTCAGGCTCTTTTAACGTAACGAGTTTTGTTCTGTATTCTTTAATGTTAGGAAGGCCTTTGAGGTAATTGCCATAATGCCTGCGCATTTCAAGAATGCCCAATGTTTGCCCTTTCCATTCAATGCTTTTCTGTAAATGTTTTTTTATAACGCCAACACGTTGTTCAATGGTTGGCGCAGGCAAATGGGTGCCTGTTTGCAGGTAATGTTTTATTTCATGGAAAATCCAGGGATAACCAATAGCGGCACGGCCAATCATAATGCCATCAACCCCATACCGGTGTTTATATTCCAGCGCTTTTTCAGGAGCATCAATATCGCCGTTGCCAAAAATAGGAATGTGCATGCGCGGATTGTTTTTTACTTCAGCAATCAGGCGCCAGTCAGCTTCACCTTTGTATAACTGGCTGCGCGTTCTGCCGTGAACAGATAAAGCCTTAATGCCGGCATCCTGCAGGCGCTCGGCCACTTCAACAATGTTCCTGCTTTCTTCATCCCAACCCAGTCTTGTCTTCACTGTAACCGGCAACGAGGTGGAATTTACGCAGGCTTTTGTTAACCGTTCCATCAAATCAATATCTTTTAAAACGGCAGCGCCGGCGCCTTTGCTCACCACTTTTTTTACAGGACAGCCAAAGTTTATATCCAGCAGGTCAGGGTTAACGGCATCCACAATTTTTGCGCTCATGGCCATCGCTTCTTCATCGCCGCCAAAAATCTGTATGCCGATGGGTTTTTCATAATCGAACACGTCAAGCTTTTGCCTGCTTTTTATGGCATCGCGAATCAGGCCTTCGCTCGAAATAAATTCCGTGTACATTAAGTCGGCGCCATTGTCTTTGCACACGGCGCGAAAAGGCGGATCGCTCACATCTTCCATGGGCGCCAGCAGCAAAGGGAAATCAGGTAATGTTATATTGCCGATTAGAATCATTAATACCGGTTCTTGTAAATAATCAGAGCTATCTCAGTCTGCTCCTATAAATTTGAAGCAGCAAAATTAAGCTATAGAAATTTTATGTTTGATTATGATATGCAACGCCCACGATATAACCCGTGGTCCCAATTTTCAATTTTATTACTGCTTTGTGGTTTTGGGCTTATTGCCGGAAGCGTGGTAAGTTTTCTTATTGCTGAGGCCATTTTACATGTGCCCCTGCAGGAACTGCCTAATGCTTTAAAGAACGCCAGCAATGCAAATCTTTCAAGGCTTATACAATTCGTAAGTACGTTTTTCTTTATGGCGGTACCTTCCATTGTATTTGCCAGGATTATGAATAAACAGCTTTTTAAATATGTTGGTTTTAACGGCGCCATCAGCGGCAAACAGGTGTTTTTAATTATCGGCATCATGTTCATGGGCGTATATGTAAGCGAAATGCTCGGTGCCGTTAACGAGCTGATACCCATTTCCAAAACAGCAGAAGCCT
>NZ_JASGEX010000162.1:0-2756 GCF_047606085.1 Parafilimonas sp. | reverse complement strand
TTCAGCTATGAGCTCTAACTTTACGTTATTTAATTTACTGTTGTTTCATTAAAGAAGCAATAACTCGTGAACCTGTGAACCCGTGAACTTTTGAACTTTAACTGAACGACTGTTAACTGCTGACCGTTGACCGTTCATTCCGTTCTCAAACTTTTTACCGGGTTTGCCATGGCTGCTTTTATTGCCCGGATACTTACAGCGGCCAATGCAATCAGCAACGCACCTGCGCCTGTCACCAAAAACATCCACCAGCTTATATCAATGCGGTAAGCAAAATCCTGCAGCCAGTTATACATTATCCAGTAAGCTACCGGCACAGCAATTACAATCGCAATTAAAAAAGTAATTACAAACCCTTTTGATAAAGTGGCAACCACATCTTTAATATCGGCGCCCAGCACTTTGCGAATGCCTATTTCTTTAGTACGGTTGATGGCGTTGACAGATGACAGCCCGAACAAGCCGAGGCAGGCAATAAAAATGGCAAAGAAACAGGCGGCCTGTATAATGCTTTGCCAGCGCTTGTCTGCTTCATACATTTTAGCTATTGTCTGGTCAAGGAATGTATATTCAAAAGGATAATTGCCGGTGATATCTTTCCAGGCTTTTTGCAGTTTTTCAATGGCAGCCTGCATGTCGCCCGCCTTTACCCTGAACATAAAATACTGCTCATAATTTTTTACCAGCACATGCTGTTCCGGCTCTATCTTTTTTGACAATGTTTCAAAATTGTAATCTTTTACAACACCAATTATGGTAGAGCGTATCGCTTCGTTATACACGCCAAGCCTGGCATCTTTTCCCAGCATTTTAAACAAAGTTTCATTTACAATGCATGGCCTTATTTTAGCTGAAGTGTCTGATGCAATTGCTTTTGAGAACGGCCGGCCCTGCACAAATTGTACACCGAGCATTTCAAAATAATTATAATCTACGCTCAGTTGTTTTAACCAGCGTTGTTCCCCGTTCAGCTTAAAGCCATTGGTGTTATAACTGCCATCGAGGCCGCCGTTCATGCCGGAGAAATATAAGATAGATGGCTGTGATTGTGCATATATGTACAAACGGTCGCGTACACGTGTTGTAAATTCAGGGTCCCATGTTGGGTTGCGTACCATCAGCACCTGGTCTTTATCAAATCCCAGGTCTTTATTACTGATATAATGCATTTGCCGGTTTACAATAAATGCTGCAAACATTAATACAACACAAACCGTGTATTGTACCGTTACCATAATTTTGGAGAACCGCGGGTTGATCTTAAATGTTTGAAAGCTTTTGATGATGGAAACAGGTTTCATTTTTGATAGCAGCAACGCAGGATAATAACCTGCCAGTAAACCCAGTATCAACGTCAATACAAGCAGCGAGGCCGTTACTTCTTTCCATGAAAAATCATGCAACACAATATGTGTTGACATGAGGTTATTAAACAACAGCAGCAAAGGTTGCAGCAGTAACAAACCAACAATCACCGAAATAATAATTATCAGTTGTGTTTCTGTCCAGAACTGGAATATTACTTTACCCCTGTTGGCGCCAAGCACTTTGCGCACGCCGATTTCCTGTGAACGTGCAGCTGCATTGGATATGGTAAGAAGGATGTAATTGAGCGAAGCAATGAGTAAAATAATTACAACAAGGCAGGTTAACTGGTAAATGTTTTTGGCATCGGTATAATGCCCCCAGGGATGCGAAATATTGTAATGGCATCGTACCAGCGGGCGCAGGTACCAGCGAAAATTTTTGAAATCATAATCTTTATAATACTGGCCATACTCCGCAACAAAAGGTTGGGTATAATAATTTGTAACCCATTTATTCATTTTGGCTTCAAATGCTTTAAAATTAACATTATCATGAAGCCGCACCATGTATAAAACACTGGCCTGGTTAAAGCCTTCCTGCAAACGGTCTGCATAACCGGGATCGGCTTCGGTACGTACAACCAGCCCGTACTGTATGCTCGAATTTCCCGGGGCATCTTCTGCAACGCCGCTCACCGTAAAAAGCATGGCTGAATCAATATCAATCTCAATTGTTTTTCCAATAGCATCTGTATTGCCAAAATATTTTCTGGCAACTGATTGGGAGATCACAACATCAGACAAAGAACTCAGAACGGTTTTAGGGTTTCCTTTAATTAAACGGAAAGAAAAGTCGTTGAAGAAATTGCTGTCGGCAAACAGGCAATGCTTTTCCTTATACATTTCCTTATTCACTTTTACCAGCAGGTCTTCGTTGTCTTTAAAACGCGTAATGCTTTTTATTTCGGGAAAAGTATTCGTCATATCCCCGGCAACAACGGCAGGAAAAACCAGTTGGTTTTCCACGTCGTCATTTTTGGTAAGAAAAGAGAAAACGCTTTTTTTAGCGGTATCGGATGAAGGCCATACATTGCTCATCTCAAGCCGGAAAAGATGGTCTTTATTTGTGTGGAAACTATCATACGATTGTTCATAGCGGATATAAAAAAATAACAACAAACAAAAGGCAATAGAAACCGAAAGCCCCGCAATGTTGATAATGCTAAGCGTTTTGTTTTTAATAACATTCCGCCAGGCGGTTTTGAGATAGTTTTTAAACATAAAAGTTGATTTATTTAGCTGTGAGCCATGAGCCTTGAGCTGTCAGCTATGAGCCATGAGCTTTTGCTTTACGTTATTTAATTTACTATTGTTTCATTCGTGCATATTTGTTTTTTCAGTTGTCTCATGGAACCTCGCTATGCACATTCCCCTGTGTGAGAAAAATTA
>NZ_JASGEX010000161.1:0-15164 GCF_047606085.1 Parafilimonas sp. | reverse complement strand
GGTGAAGAAAAGGCTTTTCAATTATTTCATTGCATAATAAGGCGATGACGAAAACAAGGGCTGTGCAAATAATAAACATCAGGTTGCTTTCATCTTTTATGCCAAGCTTTATCAATGGTTCCTGCGCCACATGAACTACCATTTTATGAACGAGGTAAATACCGTAAGACAGCGTGGCGATCTTCGAGGTTATTTTCGATTCGTGCTGATACAAGAAACTGCCTGGGCTTAAAGCGCTTAAAACAATCAACCCATAACCGATGTCTGTAAGCGGTAAACCAAATACAGACGACTTAAAACTTATTTGATTACTGCATATATAGTGGCTGGTTGCAAAAAGGATAAGGCCGGTTAAAAGCAGTATGCGCTCATGCGATAAAACCTTTTTACCAATCGCAGGTTTGAATTGCAATAAGGCTGCGATGCTAACGCCAACCAGCAGGCCATCGAGCCGGCCCCAGGTTGGGTAATAAATCCATTTATACCAGGTAATCCAGTCATTATCAGAACTTAAATTGGCATGTAATACAGCACGTATAATAAAGCCGGCAATAAATAATAAAACCAGGAGCCAATATCCCTTTTTCAATAGCCTGGTTTTTATTAAACCCAACAATATAAACGGCAGTAACAAATAAAACTGCTCTTCAATGCATAAACTCCAGCAATGCGAAAAGGTACCTTGTTTGGCAATATCAAGGCCGATGTTTTGTGTGAAGGTTAAATACTTCCAAAGTGGCGCCGGCGATTCCCGTTCCCGTACAAAAGGGAATAAAAAATATAAAGCAACTGTAAAAAGATAAACAGGAATGATCCTGAAGAAACGTTTGATAAAAAAACCTTTCAGCGAAATTGTTTTGTATTCAGCAATTTGTTTAAAAAGCTGCGCCGAAATTAAATACCCGCTTAATACGAAGAAGAGGTCAACGCCGCTCCAGCCAAATCTGGTTAGTGTATTTGTCCATGCAGGATGCGGAAAAAATCGCCCATAATGAAACAGGAAAACATAGGTAATTGCGAAAGCACGCAGGTGATCGAGGCCATGCAGTTTATGCGATAATCCGCCATCTGTATTCATAAAATCTAACTCAGCTAAATAATAGCTCCAATATTTTTAAAGACTGGCTCAGTCTTTTTAGACTGAGCCAGTCGCTTTACTATCTTATCTCGCCAAAACATTCATAGTGCTGCACAGTTGGTTCAAGCTCCAGCAGGTATTTTTTATCTTCCTTATAATACTTTGCTTTTTCATAATCCCTGCCGGTAAATGCGCGGATGCTTTCAATATTCACCCACCACGAAACCGTCCATATATGGGTTATATCGCCTTCCTGCTTTTGCCAGACCTGCGCATTTAAATTACCGGGCGTTGCCCGGTAATCTTTAACGCCCGTTTGCATTACATAATTCATGTATGCTTCTGCGTTTTCAGAAGATGTTTTCCCATGCCATAAACGAACTATCATAATAAATACTTTTCTATTTTTGGCTTCAGGCTACAAGTTTTTCTACGGCTTGCAGCTTGTGGCTAATAGCCTGCGGCTTTCTTTACATCGTTCTTTTCCCTGAAGAACAACAGGAAATAAATTAAAACGCCAATGGCAATGTAAGCAGGCACAAGCCAAATCTTTGTCCAGTCGTGATGTTCCGGGCTTATAATGTGTTTATCAACAATAACACCGGAGAACCATGTTCCTATAAACATGCCCACGCCATACGTTGCAAACGTAAATAAGCCCTGTGCTGCATTTTTTATTTTTTCGCCGGCCTTCTTTTCTGTGTACATATAACCGGTTACAAAGAAGAAATCATAACAAACGCCGTGTAAAATTATACCGGCATACAGCATCCATTCATTCGCCTCTACATTGCCGTAAGCAAAGCAGATGTAACGCAGTATCCAGGCCGTCATGCCCAGCAGCAGCATTTTCTTTACGCCAATGCTGTTAAATAAAAATGGTATGGCAAGAATGAATACGCCTTCCGAAACCTGGCCGAGAATCATTTTACCAGCGGCATTATTCATGCCCGCTTCATTTAAAAAAGGATTGGCAAAGCCATAATAAAAAGAAAGCGGTATGCAAACCAGGATTGCTGCAATAAAGAAGATGGTATAAGAAGTGTTTTTAAATAATACAAAAGCCTGGGCGCCCAATGCGGATGAAGCGCTTGCATCGGCGCTTTTGCCTTTCGGCGGCGTATCGGGCAGCACAAAACTGAATAAGCCAAGCAATACGGAAACACCTGCCGCCATATAAAACGTATTGGCTGTTTTTTCAATGCCGAGAGAGCCAATAAATAATCCTGCCACGATCCACCCAAGTGTTCCGAATACGCGAATCCAGGGAAACTGCTTGCCTGGGTTGGTCATTTGATGAAAAGCCACACTATTGCTTAAAGCAATGGTGGGCATATATAGTAAAGAATACAGCAATATCACCCAATAAAAGGCTGCGTTATCGGTAACCTTTGTGGCAAAGAACAGCAGTGCGCCGCCAATAATATGAAACACGCCCATTATTTTTTGCGCTGCAAAATAACGGTCGGCTATCATGCCGATGAAAAACGGGGATATCATGGTGGCAATGGCCAATGCGCTGAATGCAGCGCCTATCTGCAGGCCTGTGGAATGTAAGTTCTCGCCCATATACGTGCCCATGGTTACATACCAGGCCCCCCAAACAAAATATTCCAGGAACATCATTATGGCAAGCGATACGCCGGTCTTTGCTTTCATATTATTTCTATCTTGATTATTGGCTGCAATATAATCTTATACAGGAATTTATTGGCCTTAGGGTTTGTTTAAAATTTTTCAGCATAATTTGCATGGCAGATGAATGAATCATTGCCTCGCTGGATTCAAGATCAGCCTTTCATAGTCCTCACTGTTTCTTCTGTTGGTATCATGAGCATTTTGAATAGCCACTGCTAATAGCAATCCTAATGTACCAGCCATAATGGGGCGTTTGAGGTCCTTTACTTTCTTTCCGGAAAGAAGAAAACAATGCCGCACAGGCATTTATTGAACATGCTTTACAGTATTTACTTTATACAACGACGAGGTATAATTTCCGGTTGATTGGGTTACGATTTTTTTACCATTCCATTTCAATGTGAGCCAGCTATATTTTCCCTTTACATAATCATCAGTAAAGCTATTATCGCTGAATAATGTTGTTGGCTCAGGGTTACCATATACATTGCAATTAATATCAAAAGTTGTTGTTGAATCAATATCTTCAACAGGTGCGGCCAGCGGAATTATAGAGTTATTCTTGATGAACATGGGTATTTCATCCAGGCTCATGGTGATAGTATAAGCGCTGTCGCCGGTATATTTTTTATCAGTATTAAAATCAAACCATTCACCTTTTGGTAAATAAATTTTTCTTGTTGAAGCGCTGTCGAAAAACGGCGCACATAAAATGCTTTCACCCATCATATATTCATCATCCAGTTTATATACTTTTTCATCATTTGGATAATCCATTACCAACGCCCTAAAAACAGGTGTTCCTTCAAAATGATATTTCGCATAGGCATTATACAGGTACGGCAGCAACTGCATGCGCAGCTCAATCAGTTTCTTTGCTTTCAATTCCAAAGAATCTGCATTGCCTAACAATACATGCTTATTGTTTTTGTCACGGTCGTATTGCAACCATGGCGGCATGCTTAAATACCAACTATTCGTCACCATGTGGCTCGACATTAATGTTGTCTGCATCCTTCGTATCAGTTCCGCATCGCTATGGGTCTCCCTTAATTCAGGGCTCCAGTTTACGCCCGCAAAACCTGAGTTCACAATCATTCTTACATAATCTTTATGATTGTACATATCAGAATACAGAACAGATGTACATGGTGAGGCAAAAAGATAGGACGCTCTTACATCAAGCAATGTTCGCTGGTTATGCCGGGCATATACATTCAGCATACCTTTTTGATAGAGATAACCAAATAACTGGCGCATTTGTATGCCATCCATGCCACCGGGAAACCGGGTTATATCCGGAAAACTCCATTCGCCCTGTGCCGAAGTATATTCGGCGCCGTCGCATTCATCTAACTTAAAAGCAGCAATGCCTTTTTGTACCAACGCACTGTCGTGATACCCATAGAAAATATTTTGTGCTTGCTGTAAAGTAAAGTCCGGCACTGCGCCATTCCACACTTTATAGTTGCCCGAATATGTAGTGATATTTTTATATACAGGCGAGCTGGGCGATGTATATGCATGTTCCCATAAATTGAGTTTAAAGCTTTTATTGCGCATGTTTCTGATGAATGATTCAGGCTGCGGAAAATTATTTGTATTCCACGCAAAAGAACAGGAATACGCATTGGTTTGCCAGCCCGGTTCTAAACCAATTATATCACAAGGAATATGTTTGGCACGGAAATAATCAGCCATATTTTCAACATCGTCACTTTTTGAATCTCCCTTCGCCCTGTACTCAAAACCCAAACCCCATAAGGGCGGCAAAGCACCGCCGCCACTAAACAAATTATAACGCTGCATAACATTCAGCATGGTTGGGCCATCAATAAAATATACTTCCATGCCCTGTGTGTCTTCCACCAGCATTTGTACAGATGCACTATTGTTATTACTGCTTCCATATAAATCTTCAACACTTAGTTTAATGTTGCTGTTGGATGAATCTGTATGCACATCATTGGGATCCATCTTATTTGCAGAAGCCATATAGAAAGTGGTATAGCGGGATGTATTGACCAATATGCCATAGCCCCTGGATGATATAAAAAAAGGCATTGCCGCATGGCCAAAACCAAGATTGCCGACAGGAGAAGCATTGGTTCTTATTTCTCTTCGCATACCCCGTTGCTCGAATGTATTGGTTTGCATGCCGAAGCCATAAAAGCGTTCGCTATCATCCACATTCATTTCAGCAACCACACCTGATGGCAGGTGTTTGAAGCGAATATTTTTAAAGAAAGACGGCAATGAATCAACCGCCATTTTATTCAATGCATCGCTTAACGGAGCTTCTTTAAATGTTGTGGGTAAATGTTGTTCCGGCGTGCCGAATGTTATCTTCCATATACCCTTGGCTTGCTGTGCAATGGTTTGTGCGATAGATTGCCTGTATAACAAACAGCATAATACGGTAAGTAGTTTTTTCATTTTTCAAACGGCGATAAAAAGATTTCACGATGCTTAAATAACCGGGCAATGTTATGCATTTTGAATGAAATGCATGATGCGCCGCCCTTACCGGCATGGCCGCCAATAAGACGCTTAAAAACAAAATGCCGTCAGTTTATTGAATCAAAGCTGTTGGCTGCAAGAATAAATTAAGGGTTATGTCTGGGTATTAATTTTATGGAGCCACAAACAAATCATTGCTTCCAAATATTGTTATTTCTGTCTGCATCAGGATACATATTTTCCGGATCAATTGTTACCACTGCAACTTCGCTTTTTGTTGCGGCGGTTAATTCATAAGTGTCGCCTGTTTGCCATATTTCAACCGGCAGCCGGTATGTTTCGGTTTTACCATTCTTTGTCTTCACTTCCACAATAACAGGCATGGCTGCCTGCTGCTTGTTTTCAATGGTAATGATAGCTCCCTTTGTCGCATCTCCATCTACATATTTAACTGATTTTATGGATTGATCAAGCTTATAATTTTCCATGAACATGGCTTTCCAAAACCAGCCAAGGTCTTCACCTGTGCCATTATCAATGCTATGAAAAAAATCATTGGGTGTTGGATGCCTGAAAGCCCAATCCCGGATGTATTGTTTAAAAGCCGAATCAAACAAATCTTTACCAATAATATTATCGCGCAACAGTCTTAATGCATAAGTAACTTTTAAATATTGCGTATGAAAAACCATATCGCCCATCATAGCGTCCGGCTTTGTCATAACAGGCGGAACACTATCAGCAAAATAACTTTCAATGGGCCTGTCGTGCGGCTCATAACCGGTAAACTTTCCGTGCTCAAAATCTTCCCGGGCAATATTATCTATAAATGTATTGAAGCCTTCATCCATCCATGCATAACGGCGCTCATTGCTGCCAACGATCATCGGGAACCAGGTATGGCCAAGCTCATGGTTTACCACGCGCCAGTACATATTGCCCGAACTGAATGCAGGGCAGAACACGATGCCCGGGAATTCCATTCCGTCAAGATTGGATGCCACATTTACAGCACAGGGATATGGATAAATGAACCAGCGTTTGCTGAAGTTTTCGACCGTGAATTTTACATACTCACTTGAATGCTGCCAGCTATCGGGCGTCATTGATTCGATTGGATATACAGAAATGCCGAAAGCTTTTTTGCCGTTTGGCAAATTGATGTTAACGCCTTCCCACACAAAAGCTTTCGATGCAGCCCATGCGAAATCCCTTGTGTTTAGCATGCTGAACTTCCAGGTGCAGGTTGGCTTGTCTGGCCTGATGGATGCGTTGGTTACGTCTTCCGGTGCATGTATGAAATAGCCTTTCTCGCTATTCTTTGCCGCCTTCCAGCGCTGCAATTCTGTTGCTGACAGCACTTCCTGCGGGTTCGTTAATTCGCCTGAAGCCTGTACCACATAAGCAGACGGTAAAGTAATGTTTACATTAAAATTGCCATATTCCAGATAAAATTCACCATTGCCTAAAAACGGTAATGTATTCCACCCTTCCACATCATCCAGCACGCAAAGGCGGGGATACCATTGTGCTATGGAATAAATATTGCCATTTCGGGTTGGTAAAATATCAGTGCGGTTAACGCCAAAATCGTTGTTGTGGAAATATTGCGGAATAGCATAGCTGAAGCTTATACTAAGCTGCATGCCGGCGCCTGAAGGCAAAGGCTCATTCAATATTACCTTCATTCTTGCATCGCTATGCACCACCTGCAGGCTTTGTTGTTTAGCGGTTACGGAATTAATGATAAAACCACCATCGAAGCCCTTTCCTGTTTTGCTTTCATTGCTGTCGGTAAGCATTCTGGTAAGCCTTGCCCTTGAGTTAAGCTTATAGGCATCTTCATCAAGCTGCAACCATACGTATGTTAATGTTTCCGGGCTGTTGTTGGTGTAAGTGATGATTTCCTTTCCATGCAGGGTTTGATTTGTGTCGTTCAATGTTACATCAATAATATAATCAACTTTATTCTGCCAGTACTTTGGCCCGGGCCTGCCCGTTGCAGTTCTGTATTCATTGCCTTGTGGTAATATGGGCTGTGCAGGAAAAACCGCTGCCGGATTATAGACAGATTGTGCAAAACAGCGAAAACTTGTAAACAGTAGAATGAATAATACAATTTTTTTCATGCGCTGATTGTATTTAAACTTGTTTTAAATCATTACAAATTGGCCAATAATAAACCTACTGTCGCAGCAGGGCCTTCATTGAATAGGTATTGTGCGCGGCATGTGCACCCCCTTAGTATTGAACAGTATTGCCGCGGCAGTAAACCTCCTGGTATCAGTATTGCCGGCATTGGCAGCCGGCTATTGTTGTAATTGTGTTGTGCCCGTTCCGGCACGCCTTTCCACCATAGCCGTCAACTTAAGAAATATAAGCAGTAAAATATCCCCGACTGGGGTTCAGTTTGAATAGCCATCGGTATAACCTGTGGACAAATTGAACGGTTTTGATATTGAACCCCGCAAGGGTTCAACAAAAACATCAACATTTTTACCGTGGGTGTAACTTACGGCTATTCAAATTCAAGCCCTCCGGGCTTAAGTTGACGGCTATGGTCTTTCCACGAGCCTAAATTACAAAAGCGGCGTGTATAATTTTGTGTTTAGGTAATTGAATGAAAATAAATATTCAATGATCAATGTTCAATGCAAAGCGTTTTAATTGATAATTGATTGTTGGGTATTGATTATTTGTTTTTAATCAATTTGAATTGTGATTATAAGCTTTAAAGAAATACTTCATGCCGCAGCGCATAAAGGCTGTTCCCGGTGGGGTAAAAAAAGCGCCCGGTCTTTTAAAATATCACCTGCGCCCTATCCTTCAAAACTGCTGTAGAAATATGGCGTTTTGGCTTCAAACTCTGCACTGCACGTATCCACCATTTTATAAACGCGGGTAATGCCCAGCGCTTTTCGTTTTTCATATACCTGCTCATCGGTGCAGCGGTTTTTTAATATCCTTGCAATTTGCTCATCGCTGAAGCCGTTGTGCTTGGCTTCCTTCAAACGATCTTCCGGCAGGCTTTCCAGCGTATGCTGGGCAAGCAGTTTTTCAATTCTTACAATTTCCTGGATTTGATAAATGAACCATCGGTCAATACGTGTGGCCTGAACAATGGTTTTGGCTGTTACGCCTTCCATCAGCGCATCTTTAATGCGGAAGATGCGGTCCCATTTCGGCGTTTTAATATATTCGATCAATTCGTCGCTCTTCATCAGGCTCTTGCCATAATAGCCCAGGCCTACCGCTTCATTCTCCAGGCTCTGGCAGGCTTTCTGTATCGCTTCTGTAAAGCTTCTCCCTATCGCCATTACTTCTCCCACGCTTTTCATTTGTAAACCCAGGGTATCGTTGGCGCCCTTGAATTTATCAAAATTCCAGCGCGGCACTTTTACGATAACATAATCCAGTGCCGGTTCAAAATAGGCGGAGGTGGTTTTGGTGATCTGGTTCTTCAGTTCATCCAGTGTGTAACCAATGGCCAGCTTGGCGGCAATTTTGGCAATAGGGTAGCCGGTTGCCTTACTGGCCAACGCCGAAGAACGGCTTACACGCGGGTTAATTTCAACAGAGATAATATCTTCCGTTTCAGGGTCAAGTGCAAACTGCACATTACAGCCGCCGGCAAAATTGCCCAGGCTGCGCATCATACGCATGGCCTGGTTGCGCATTTCCTGGTAGGCGGTGTCGCTCAGCGTCATGGCAGGCGCAACCGTAATGGAATCGCCGGTATGAACGCCCATCGGGTCGAGGTTTTCAACCGTACAGATGATAACCACGTTATCATTTTTATCGCGCAGCAGTTCCAGTTCAAATTCTTTCCAGCCAAGTACCGCTTTTTCAACCAGTACTTCATGAATAGGGGAGGCCTGCAAACCGCGTTGCAGCGCTTCATCCAGCTCGCTTTTATCATGTACAAAACCGCCGCCGGTGCCCCCTAAAGTAAACGAAGGGCGTATTACCAGCGGGAAGCCAATTTCCTGCGCAAACTCTTTTCCTTCGAGGAAGCTGTTGGCCACCCTGCTTGGCGCTACTTTAATATCTATATCAAGCATGAGCTGCCTGAACTTTTCACGGTCTTCGGCCACTTTAATGGCTTGTATATCAACACCAATAAGGCGTACATTGTATTTCTCCCAAATGCCCAGTTCATCGGCTTCAATGCAAAGGTTCAATGCGGTTTGGCCGCCCATAGTGGGCAATACGGCATCAATTTCACTTTCCTGTAAAATCTGTTCAATGCTTTCAACCGTTAATGGCAGCAGATAGACCTTATCAGCCATCATGGGGTCTGTCATTATAGTAGCGGGGTTGCTGTTAATCAGTGTAACTTTTATGCCTTCTTCGCGCAGGCTGCGGGCTGCCTGCGAGCCGCTGTAATCAAATTCGCAGGCCTGGCCAATAATAATAGGGCCAGAACCAATAATTAAAACCGATTTTATGGAGTTGTCTTTAGGCATAGAAAAATAAATTCCGCAAATGTAGCCTGCTGGAATTTATTTTGGCCCATACAATATTTTTTATGTGAATTTTTTAGGGACAGGTTCTGGAAGAAAGCAATGATAGCACGAAATAATTTCGGCCGGCGGATGGTTGCGCTTAAGGTAAGATATACAATACACCGGCAATTATGCTTCTTTGTGCTTCGGTCAAACCGCTATCGCGGGCTGGCCGCGGATGTATCAGGCACTTATGTAAGCGCCCTGCTTATCTCGCGTTTAATATCTTTTTCTTTAATAGATTCTCTTTTGTCGTGCAGTTTTTTGCCCCTTGCCAAACCTATTTCCACCTTCACCAGGTTTTTTTCATTAAAGAACATGCGCAGCGGCACAAGGGTGAATCCCTTTTCCTTCATTTTAGCCTGTATGCGTTTCAGTTCGCGCTGGGTTAAGAGCAGTTTCCTGTCGTGCACGGCAATATGGTTATTGGCAGTGCCCAGTTTATATTCGGCAATGTATAAGCCGCGCAGCCATAATTCGTTTTTATCAAACAGGCAATAGGCATCGTTAAAGCTCACCTTGCCTTCGCGAATGCTTTTTACTTCGGTGCCAAGCAATACAACGCCTGCCACATATTTATCTTCTATGTAGTAATTAAAATAAGCCTGCCTGTTGTTCATACCCCTGTCCCCTGAAGGGGGATTATTTTATGCATAAAAATATTGATTCGAGCGTAATCTTTTATACCAGTGTATTACCTGCTTCCATACTTGCTTCAGCACAAGTGGTGCGACACAACCGTGATGCCATGCAATACAAGAGCCGGTATCATAAAAATAAAAAAATGCGAAGCATTATAAAACATTAAGGCTCCAGCAAATGTATGAGTGTTGAAAGCTTTGTTTTTAAAACTTTCCGGTCAACGATAAAATCGAGAAACCCATGTTCCAGCAAAAATTCGCTGCGCTGGAAGCCTTCGGGCAGGTCTTTTTTAATGGTTTCTTTAATTACGCGCGGGCCGGCAAAACCGATGAGGGCGCCGGGCTCGGCAATATTAAAATCGCCCAGCATACCAAAGCTTGCAGAAATACCGCCGAATGTTGGATCGGTTAATAAAGAAATAAAAGGTAAACCGGCATCACTTAACTGCGATAATTTGCCGCTTGTTTTGGCAAGCTGCATTAAGCTGAAAGCGCTTTCCATCATGCGGGCGCCGCCGCTTTTGCTTATTACCAGGAAAGGCAGTTTATATTGAATGCAGTAATCAACGGCGCGGCTGAATTTTTCGCCCATCACGCTACCCAGCGAGCCGCCGATAAATTCAAAGTCCATGCAGGCTACCACTATTTCAATGTTATTCATGCCGCCTACGGCAACGCGCATGCTGTCTTTAAGATCGGTCTTGGCATGAATTTCTTCCAGCCTTTTCTGGTAAGGCTTCAGATCGGTGAATCCTAAAAAATCTATGCTTTGAATATTGTCGAAAAGCTCGGTATATTTTTGATTGTCAAATAGTATTTCAAAATAATCCTCGCTGCCTATGCGATGGTGGTAATTGCATTTAGGGCAAACATATAAGTTCTCTTTCAGCTCGCTTGTGGTACAGATATAGTGGCATTCTGGGCATTTGCTCCATAAACCTTCGGGCATTTCTCTCTTCTCGGAGGTGGACGTGGTTATGCCTTTGCGCAAACGCTTGTACCATTTCCCCCTCGTTTCATTGCCTGCCGCACCCTCGTTTGAACTTTCTTCACCGGAAAGCGATTCGTTAAGTTCATCGTTAAGTTCTGCCATAAACTTTAATAAGGGTAAAATGGCGGGCAAACCCGCTTAAAAGATTTTGCCCGCCATGCAATTTATGCTATTTAATTAATTAAGCAATTGTAATGCTTTCATCTGTATAAACATCCATTATTTTACCAAGCATATCAACACCTTCACTCATGGGGCGCTGGAAGGCTTTACGGCCAAGAATAAGGCCCATGCCGCCTGCACGCTTGTTTATAACGGCTGTTTCCACTGCATCTGCCAGGTCTGATGCGCCCTTGCTTTCGCCACCGGAATTGATCAATCCCACCCTGCCGGAATAGCAGTTTAAAACCTGGTAACGGCAAAGGTCTATCGGGTGGTCGGTAGTTAATGCAGAATAAACCAACGGGCTTGTTTTGCCATGCTTGGTTGCGAGGTAACCGCCGTTATTGGTAGGCAATTTTTGCTTGATGATATCTGCCTGAATGGTTACGCCCAAATGGTTTGCCTGGCCGGTGAGATCGGCAGAAGTATGATAATCAACGCCATCTACTTTAAAACCATTGTTTCTTGTATAACACCAGAGGATGGTTAACATACCCAGTTCATGTGCATATTCAAAGGCTTCTGAAATTTCTTTCAGTTGTTTGCGGCTTTCGGCACTGCCCCAGTAAATGGTAGCGCCAATGCCTACAGCGCCCATGTTCCAGGCATCTTTTACAGAACCGAACAAGGTTTGGTCGAATGTATTGGGCAGGCTTAAAAATTCGTTGTGGTTGATTTTTACAATAAAAGGGATTTTGTGGGCGTATTTACGGCTCATAATTCCCAGCACGCCAAAAGTTGAAGCAACGCCATTGCAGCCTGCTTCAACAGCGAGCTTAATAATATTTTCCGGGTCAAAATAAATGGGATTGATGGCGAAAGAAGCCCCGGCGCTGTGCTCAATGCCCTGGTCAACCGGGAAGATGTTGCAATAACCGGTATTACCAAGGCGGCCATGACCCAATAACTGTTGCAGGCTGCCTAAAACACGGTTGCTGCGGTTGCTTTCCTTCCATACCCTGTCTAAATGGTCCGGGCCGGGAAGATGCAGGGTGGACTTATCTATTGCCGGACTTGAATAATCTAAAAGGTATTCAGCTTTGTTGCCAAGCAGTTCGCTAATTTTGGAATTTGCCATAACTATTTTTTGTATGAATTAATATATAACAATCGGCTTACGGGCAGCAAATATAGGCAGTAAATTTTAATGGGTTTTATTCTGATTTTTTGGGTGGGGGTTGTGCGTAATTTACGAAGGGTCAATCCAGGCGCCGTAATCTTTTATAAGACCGATCAGTTCGTCAACCGCCACATGGCTGTCCACATTGCGCTTGATAACTTCTTTGCCTTTATATAGTGTTATTTTGCCTACGCCACTGCCCACATAGCCAAAATCGGCATCGGCCATTTCACCGGGGCCATTTACAATGCAGCCCATAATGGCAATTTTCACGCCCTTTAAATGATTGGTTACTGCACGGATCTTTGCTGTGGTTTCCTGCAGTTCAAACAGTGTTCTGCCGCAGCTCGGGCAACTGATGTATTCCGTTTTTGAAATGCGGGTACGGGTTGCCTGTAAAATAGAAAATGCCGTTGCATTCAGGAATTGATGGTTGCTGGCAACGGGAATATAATTGCGCCCGCTCACTTTTGTATTGTGCAATTTTTTCGGGTCGTTCACCAGCCATACGCCATCGCCAAAACCATCCAGCAACAGGGCACCGGCTTCTGCGGAGAATTGGATAAGCTGCTCATCCACCGAAGCAAAATGGCTTTCCACACAAATAATTACAGGCGTCTTTATGTTGCGGTCCATTAACTCAATCATGTTGCGGCGCACATCGGCCATGCTGTGCTTATTGGTTGAATACAGGCAAAGCACGGCTGTTACATCGGTGGCAACCTGGTCGAATATCTTTTCTTTTATTTGCTTATCAATTGTATGAACGTCTATTGCTACAAAATTTTGTTTGGATGACTTGTCCGGAATATCAAGGTACTCCACACCTTCGAATAACGGAAAGCAGACCTCACCCCGGCCCTCTCCAAAGGAGAGGGGGCTTTTAGCTTCTAACCATTTTCCTGCGTTACATATAATTTTTAGTGTGCCGGGCAAATTAAAATCCAGGGTCTTATTGCCGGTATAGAGGTAATCTGCCGCAGAATCGCCAATGTTCCATTTATCTGTTGCCGCATCGTAATTATAACCAATGGCTTTTAAGTCTTCCACATTAATTTTTTCTTTTTGCAGGAAGCCGGCCACCACAATTGGCACCAATGCGCCGCCTATGTTGTTTACTTCATTTGTTATCCTGCGCTTATATTCAAAAGGATTGTAGGGCAATGTTAACCGTTGTCCGTTGACCGCTAACCGTTGTCCGTTCGGTTCATCTGCAGATGAAGGACGGTGGACGGTGGACCTGATCTTTTGCAATAATCCGGCTATGGGTGAATGATGATCACGGTTTTCATAGCGCTTCACCAGGTCTTTGCAAACAGGTATTTCAAATTCGGGATCTTCTGTCAATGATACGCGGATGGTATCGCCCAAGCCATCCTCCATTAAGGTACCAATTCCAACAGCGCTTTTTATCCTGCCGTCTTCGCCATCGCCGGCTTCGGTAACGCCAAGGTGCAGCGGATATATTTCGCCAAACTCTTCAAACATGGTATTTACCAGCAGGCGGTAAGCCTGCACCATTACCAGCGTGTTGCTGGCTTTCATGCTCAATACAATGTTGTGATAATTTTCATCCCTTGCAATGCGCAGGAATTCCATGGCGCTCTCCACCATGCCCATCGGCGTATCGCCATATCGGCTCATGATCCTGTCACTTAAAGAGCCGTGATTGGTGCCAATGCGCATGGCCGTGCCATATTCTTTACAAATTTTAATGAGTGGCGTAAAGCGGTCGCGTATGCGGTTTATCTCTTCTGCATATTCCGCATCGGAATACTCAATTTGCTCAAACTTTTTCTTATCCACATAATTACCCGGATTAACCCTTACCTTTTCAACAATGCGGGCTGCAATTTCAGCGGCATTGGGCGTGAAATGAATGTCAGCCACCAGCGGCGTGGTATAACCGCGTGCATGCAGCTCATTTTTTATGTTGAGCAGGTTCTCTGCATCTTTTTTTGATGGGGCGGTAATGCGCACCAGTTCAGCGCCGGCTTCAATGCAGCGGATGGTTTGTTCAACGGTGGCAATGGTATCCATGGTATCAGTGGTGGTCATGGTTTGCACGCGCACGGGATGAAGGTTGCCCATCAAAAGATCGCCAATCTTTACCTCGCGGGTTTTTAAACGGCTGTATGCCGTAAGCGAATTGCAATATGCCTGCATAGGCTGCAAATTTATGCATTAGGCGGCTGATGGGTTATTTTTTAAGGATAAGGCAGAAATTTAACGTTAGCGCCACCGTCGCCTTTGTTTGGGTTGTTTCTGCAGCCAATAAATACTGCAGGAATACATTAGTAAAATTTATTATTTTTACTATAAACCTGTTTATGGCTTTTTACTCCACTATATACTAACCGTAAATCGTTTAAATCGCTAAACTCACGCTTTTGCAATAACATCAGCAATATTAATCCTTATTATTTTGTGTCCACACGATAGGACGCGTCGGGGGCATCTCATACTTAGCGTGTACCAATATACATTTTATAAAGTCATCCTTGCTTATACAGCATGATTATGAGATTCCCGCCTTTCCGATAAACCGGAACAGGTCGCGGGAATGACG
>NZ_JASGEX010000160.1:0-6787 GCF_047606085.1 Parafilimonas sp. | reverse complement strand
TTCAATGGCCTCATGGAACGCCCTGATGTACATTCCCCTGTGTGTTGAATACATTTTACATGGGCGTTTCACTCATGCATATTTGTTTTTTCAATGGTCTCATGTAACCTCGCTATGTGCATTTCCCTTGTGTGAAAAAAATTATCATGCTCGGTTTCATTCGTGCAAGTTTGTTTTTTAATGGTCTCATGCCTGTCCCGAACTTGCTTCGGGAGAACCTCGCCATGTACATTCCCCTGTGTGAGAAAAATTATCATGCCCGGTTTCATTTAATGTTTCCAAATTTATTCAGGCTTTCTGCAGAAGCCGCTATTGCCTGTTCTTTGGGCCGTGGCTTCCATCCTAAAATTGTTTTTGCTTTGTCATTGCTTGCCTTTCTGTTTACACCCAGCATAGAGGCAAGTGCTTTTGCTTTTGGGTTAAATAACCCTGCAAATTTTACAGCCCAGTCGGGAATGGTTTTAGTGGATGCTTTTTGTGCTATATCCGGCATTTTATTTTTTAAAAAAACGGCTATTTCAGGCAAACTCATTGTGCCATCAGATAAAGCCAAAAACCGTTGCCCTTTTGCGCTTGCGCTTTCCATTGCTTTCATATGCAAATCGGCCAGGTCCCTTACATCAACAATGGCAAGTTCCAGGTTGGGTATTCGCTTCAATGTGCCGTCCAATACATTTTTCAATAACTCAAAACCACTTGAAAGTTTAGCATCCAAAGCAGGACCAAAAATGGCAACCGGATTGATGACGGTTAGTTCCAGGTTTGCGCCTTCGTTTTTCATAAATTCCCAGGCAGCCCTTTCCGCCAAAACTTTTGATTTGTTGTAGGCAGAAAGCCCTTTTTCATTTGGGTCTGTCCAGCTTTCCTCAGTTATTAATTTTGCCGGATCTTTGTGACTATAGCCAACAGCACCAAAATTAGAAGTCATTACAACCCTTTTCACACCTGCATCCCGCGCTGCCTTTAAAACCCGCAGCGTTCCGTTCACAGCAGGTTTTATCATTTCATTTTCGTCTTTGGGAATTGCCAAATGAATTGGCGAAGCGATATGTAATGCATAGTTACAACCATTGGCGGCTTCATCCCAGTTTCTATCATCCAGCAGATCTGTTTCTGCAAATGAGATATTGTTAAACGATTGTATGTTACCGTTTTTCAACATTTCAATTACTGTTTTCTTTTTGGATAACGAACGAATGGTGGTTCTCACATTATACCCTTTTTGTAAAAGCTGAACAATGCAATGCCCGCCCACAAAACCCGAACCGCCGGTTACTAAAACCAGTTTATCTGAATTTGCCATTGTATAATTATTTATGGCACAAAGCTCGCAGTAAAATAATTTTTTTGTTTTGTTGTAAAGTCCAAAATTTCTTTGTTGAAAGGTTCAAAATTTAATGTCTCTGTTGCGAGACAGAGTTTGTAAAGCTTGCTGCTAACATCCGGCACATTGCTTGCGGGCGGGCAATACATACTTGCCATAGTTTACTATTCCTTACTTTTATCAGTGCGCAAATTGTTTTCAATTTCTTTTCATGTTCCAAAAAAACCAAGCAAAATGCTAAAGGGCGCATTAATGACTTATGCTGAAAATGAACATTCACTGTATCAAAAGCGTACACTTTTATTGTATGCTGTTTTGCTAACTAATTGCTTATCAATACTTGTATTAATTGGTACATCTTTCTTATACTTGAAGTACAATAAAAATTAAACCAGCATGATAGAACTACAGCATCTCTCCAAATGGGTAACAGTTGGCGGCATAAAAACATTTCTTTTAAAAGATATAAATCTTACAATTAAGCAGGGTGAATTTGTTTCTGTAATGGGGCCTTCCGGCTCGGGAAAATCTACTTTATTAAATGTATTGGGCATGCTGGACGAATTTGATGAAGGTGATTATTTTTTTATGGGCGAGCACGTAAACAAGCTGAAAGAGAAACACCGTTCGCAATTATATAAGCAATACATAGGATTTGTTTTCCAGGCTTATCATCTTATTGATGAATTAACCGTGTATGAGAATATTGAAACACCTTTAATTTACCAGAACTCAAAAACTTCAGAAAGAAAAGCCATTGTTGCAGACATACTTGACCGTTTTAATATTGTAGGCAAGAAAGACCTTTTTCCAACGCAGTTAAGCGGCGGGCAGCAGCAACTGGTTGGCATAGCAAGGGCACTTGTGGCCAACCCAAAATTATTGCTGGCCGATGAGCCAACCGGCAACCTTAACTCAAAACAGGGCGAAGAAATAATGGAACTATTTAAGAAGCTGAATGAAGAAGATGGTGTAACCGTTATACAGGTAACACACTCCGAAAAGAACGCCGAATATGGCTCCCGCATTATTAATTTATTAGATGGCAGAATTGAACAGTAAAATTTTATATGAAGCACTGGATTATGATCAGAACTACATTAATAGCATTATTTGCGATAATAAGCACAACCATTTTTGCGCAGGCTGACACCATACCTGAAAAACTTACGCTGCAGCAATGCATACAGATAGCGTTGCAAAATAATAATGATGTGCAGCGCAGCGAGGTAACATCGGGCATTTCAAAGGCAAGCTGGCAAAATGCAAAAGGTTATATGCTGCCCACATTGAACGGCGATATAAGCCACGGCATAAATAGCGGCCGCAGCGTTGACCCCTATACAAATACCTATTCAAACCAAACCATCAGGTTTGCCAGCTATAGCTTAACCAGCAGCCTTACCCTGTTTAACTTCGGGGCTATTCAGCGTGGCATAAAGCAAAGCAAGCTGGCCTTCCAGGCAAGCGAGTATGAAATACAGCAGCAAAAAGATGCCGTGGCACTGGATGTGATACTTCAATACCTGCAGATACTTACCAATAAAGAATTACTTACCGCCGCTGTGCAGCAGCAGGAAGTGGCTTTAAAACAGGTAGAGCGGCTTGATATACTAAACCAGGACGGCAGCATTGGCCCGGAAGAATTATCTGATCTTAAAGGAACATACGCGCAAAACCAGCTAACGGTGGCAAGCGCAGACAATAATTTGCAAACTGCTAAAATAACATTGGCCCAGTTGCTTAATATAATGTATGACAAAAACAGGGACGTTGAGCCTGTAAATATTACTGATTTTGCAGGTAATGCTGTCAGCAATACAGATTCAATTTACCAGGCAGCTTTACAAAATCTTGCTGTTGTAAAAGCTGCAGAACTGCGAAAAAGCAGCGCTGAATACAGCGTGAAAAGCTATCGTGCACAACGTTATCCTTCCCTGTATTTCAGCGGCGACTTATCTACAACCTATTCAAGCGCAGCAACTACCCAGGAGCTTATCAGCTCTTCTTACGCGGAAACAGATAATTATGTATTGAACAATGGCAGTAAGCTTCCCGTATATGCGGTGCAGGATAATTATTTATCGCATAAAATACCTTATGCCACCCAGTTTGCCAATAACTTCTACAATTCGCTCAGCATAGGCATAAGCATTCCATTGCTTAACAACCTTGGAAACAAAACGCAGATAAAAACCGCATTACTACAGCAGAAGGATGCAGAGATAGTTTTAAAAACCACTAAAACGCAGTTGCAGCAAAATATAGAACAGGCTTATGCAAATGTGGTATCAGCCAAAAACCGTTTTACTGCGCTTACAGAACAGGTGAATGCTTATAAAGAATCTTTTCGCATAGCCGAAATAAAATTTAATGCAGGCGCCATTACTTCTGTTGACTATGTTTTAGCCAAAAACTATCTTGACCAGGCAAGCCTGAACCTTATTATTGCCAAATACAATTATGTTTTAAGCGCAATGGTGGTGGATTATTATAGCGGTAAACTGAGGTTTAATTAACAGATTGTAGAAAATTTTCCTTTCTATCCGTGCACAAAACATAAGCACAAGCAGCATGCTGCACTGTTATTCTTATTGGCACATCTTTAGATAATTCAAACATACACACTAATCTTATAATCTTGAGTAATGTAATGGTAACGGGTTATTTTTATAGCCCGTTTTTTATTGCTGCTATATTTAATGGAATAGTGTTTAACTTAACAGCAAGAAAGCGCATTAAACCACTCAGCATTAAATTCAATTGTATGAAAGCAAAATTTTTTTACCGGTTTTAGCGGGCCTGTTCTTTATTATTTCATGCCATGGCCATTCATCTTCCCCACTAAAAATACAAGCCCCGGTATTGAAGACAGCACATCAGCCAACCCGGCAGGCAATGCTATGGATTATCACCCTGGCCAGCGCCAGCAGATACCCTCACCCAAATCATCGAATGTTGTGGGAACAGATACAATAAGCGGCACTTAAGCCATGCCCAATACCGGCACCAATAAATCATACAACAACCAGAAAGGCGATAGCGCGAAAAAGAATTAAGCAGGTGGCATAAAAATTAAAAATAGATGCAGGCCTTGATATTATACCTGGAAAACGCCAAGCTTCAGCTCTTTTATTACAGGGTTATGATTGGCCGCAGCAATGCCTTCGCTTATCAGCTTTCTTGTATCGGAAGGGTCAATTATATCATCAACCCACAGGCGGGCCGCGGCATAATAAGGGCTGGTTTGCTTATCGTAGCGTGATTTTATTTCGTTTAATAACTGCTGCTGTTCATCATGGCTTACTTCTTTTCCTGCAAGCTGAATCTGCAATAAGGTGTTTGCAGCCTGATCGCCGCCCATCACTGCAATTTTAGCGCCGGGCCATGCATATATAAAACGAGGATCATAAGCTTTGCCGCACATGGCATAATTGCCCGCGCCATAACTATTGCCTGTAATGATTGTGAATTTTGGAACTACTGAATTCGCAACGGCATTTACCAATTTGGCGCCGTCTTTAATTATACCCGCCTGCTCGCTGCGGCTGCCCACCATAAAACCGGTAACATCCTGCAAAAAAACCAGGGGTATCTTTTTCTGGTTGCAGTTAAGAACAAACCGCGCCGCTTTGTCGGCGCTGTCATTATAAATTACACCGCCCATCTGCATCTCGCCTTTGCTGTTTTTTACAATCAGCCGCTGGTTGGCAACAATACCTGCTGCCCATCCGTCAATTCTTGCATAGCCGCATACAATGGTTTTGCCATATTCTTCCTTAAACTGGCTGAATGTGCCGGCATCAACCATGCATTCAATTATATCCACAACATTATATGGCTTTGCATTATTTACATGCATCACCTTATAAATATCCACTGTATTTTTTAATGGCGCTGCCGGCACGGCACGGTTAAAACCAGCAAGCGCCGGCTTACCCAATTTGCTGATGATCGTTTTTATTTTATCAAGGCATTCGTGCTCGGTTGCATATTTATAATCCGCAATACCGCTTATGGCATTGTGCGTTTCAGCGCCGCCTAAAGTTTCCACATCAATATCTTCCCCGATTGCGGCTTTAACAAGATGCGGGCCGGCCAGAAAAATGCTGCCATTGCCTTCAGCTATCAAAGTTTCATCGCTCATTATTGGCAGGTAAGCGCCGCCTGCCACACAGGCGCCAAGCACCGCCGCTATTTGCGTAATGCCCATAGCGCTCATTTGTGCATTGTTTCGGAATACACGGCCAAAATGTTCCTTATCAGGAAAAATCTCATCCTGCATGGGCAGATAAACACCTGCGCTGTCAACAAGATAGATGATGGGTAAATGGTTATCCATGGCGATTTCCTGCATGCGCAAATTTTTCTTGCCGGTTATGGGAAACCAGGCGCCGGCTTTTACGGTTTGATCATTGGCAACAATAACGCATTGCCTGCCGCTTATATACCCAATGCCCGCAACCGTGCCACCGGCGGGGCAACCGCCCTGCGCATCGTACATTTCATAGCCGGCAAACGCGCCTATTTCAACAAAGGGCTTTTCTTTATCAGTTAAATAATCAACCCTTTCCCGCGCAGTAAGCTTGTTTTTTTGCTTTTGTTTTTCGATGGACTTTTTACCACCGCCCTCTTTTATTTTATCCAAGCGTTTCTGTTTCTCAGCCAGCAATACTTTCATCCACTCTTCACCCGAATTGATATTATTCATATTCATACGAACAGCCATTAACTTACAAAAATAGATATTTGGCCGGGTCAGGCCGCTATCGCGGGCCTGACCCGCCCTTTTTTCGCAAGCAGGTGAGATGCCTGCCTGCAGAGCCTGCTACCGGTTGGTGCTCCTCTGCATATAAGATGTGAACTTAAAAACCGTTTTTATCGCTTGCCGCTTAGGCGCACACATAAGAAGGAACATTTAGTATCATCGCCGGAGGCGATATACCATGCTCTGCGAGGCGAGGACGCCTCGCAGAACATGCGGTCTGACCCCGGCCTTAAAAATATAAACAACTTCGTTAATAAAATCCTCGGTATGCGTATTTTCCGTCAAAAAAACTTTATCCGGTTTATTTTTGATTGGTGAGCAACAGTAAAACTTTTGAGGAACAGCTTATCAATGATGATGCAGAAATAACCATCCTCGCCATTGAATCTTCCTGTGATGAAACGTCGGCTTCGGTTTGTATTGATGGAAAAATCTTATCCAACATTATTGCCGGCCAGGCCATTCATGAGCAGTACGGCGGCGTTGTGCCTGAACTGGCCAGCAGGGCTCATATTCAAAATATAGTTCCGGTTGTTGATGCTGCTTTAAAACAGGCTTCAGCTATTCACCACTTGCCACTCACCACTCACGATATAGATGCCGTTGCCTTTACACCGGCGCCAGGCCTAATCGGCAGTTTACTGGTGGGTGCACAGTTTGCCAAATCTTTATCACTGGCTTTGGATAAACCGTTG